>DJFR01000264.1:0-586 GCA_002432545.1 Flammeovirgaceae bacterium UBA5867
CTCTGCGAGAAGCAGCTTCCGGAAAGGCTCTTCCCGTAATCCGCTGTAATCGAATCGCAATTTGCCGTAGTCCAGGTAGTTATATAAACTACCCAGACGGATCGTACAAAATTCATCGAGATTCGAAGCAGTTATTGCCAGGAATTTCATCCTGTCGAAAATACTGCGTTCGGTATGTTTGGCCTGATCGAGTACGCGGTAATTGAACTTTAACCAACTGAGATCACGACTTATGTAATTACTTTCGTCAATCTGTTGATACAACTTCTCCGTAGAGATTATTATGTCGTCCATAGGGGTACATGCACGATTCAGTGATTAAATATCGATCCTTGCGTATTTGGCGTTCTTTTCGATAAAATCTCTACGCGGAGCAACTTCATCACCNNATCGAGAAGAGGTGATCTGCTTCGGCAGCGGATTCAATGCTCACTTGCTTTAGCGAACGTTTTGCCGGATCCATCGTCGTGGTCCACAATTGTTCAGGATTCATCTCTCCTAAACCTTTGTATCGTTGCACGCCAACCGAATCTTCCTTCCCGCCCGAAAGCTCTTTCACAATCGCTTCGCGTTCTTCTTCTGTCCG
>DJFR01000264.1:634-1836 GCA_002432545.1 Flammeovirgaceae bacterium UBA5867
GTACGGATGTGCGAACCATCGACGTCGGCATCGGTCATAATGATTACCTTGTGATACCGGAGCTTATTCATGTTGAGCGCTTTCTCATCCTCTGGCGTTCCAAAGCTGACACCTAACGCAGTGATCATATTCTTGATCTCTTCGTTCTCGTAGATCTTGTGTTCCTGAGCCTTTTCTACGTTCAAGATCTTACCACGTAGTGGCAGGATCGCCTGAAAGTTCCGATCACGTCCTTGCTTCGCAGATCCTCCCGCTGAGTCTCCCTCTACCAGGTACAATTCGCAGATCGTTGGATCGGCACTTGAACAGTCAGCAAGTTTACCAGGTAAACCGGTTCCTGAAAGTACATTCTTGCGCTGCACCATCTCCCGCGCTTTCCTTGCAGCAAGTCGAGCCTGAGCGGCTAGAATCACTTTGTTAACAATCAGCTTCGCCTCTCGCGGATGCTCTTCGAGGTAGTTGTTCAACGCTTCGCCGACCGCCTGATCGACAGCGCCCATGGCGTCGGAGTTCCCAAGTTTTGTCTTCGTCTGGCCCTCAAACTGTGGTTCAGCAACTTTTACCGATATTACAGCTGTTAAACCCTCACGAAAATCGTCGCCGCTTACATCTAGCTTTACCTTTTCCAGTAACCCGGATTTATCCGCATACGCTTTCAAGGTGCGCGTGAGTGCACGACGGAAACCTGCTACGTGTGTACCTCCCTCATGAGTATTGATATTGTTCACATAGGAAACCAGATTCTCGGTGAAGGATGTATTGTAGCTCAACGCAACCTGGATTGGAATCTCGCCTTTATCATTCTCGATATAGATCGGAGCAGGAATCAGCTTCTCGCGTGTAGCATCAATATACTCAACGAATTCACGCAAGCCTCCTTCAGAGAAGAACGTTTCGCCTTTCACGTCACCTTGCTCATCTTTCTCGCGAAGATCTTTCAGGTGAATGGTAATGCGGGGATTCAAAAACGCAAGCTCACGTAAACGCGATGCTATGGTTTCATAGTTATACTCCCAGTTATTAAAGATCGTTTTATCCGGAAGGAATTTTACAGTTGTACCGCGCTTCTCGGATTCGCCTGTTACACGAACCGGATATTGCGGATTACCACGCTCGTATTCCTGTTCAAATATTTTTCCATCACGCTGCACCGTTACATGCAGGTATTCGGATAGCGCGTTCACGCAGGATACACCCACACC
>DJFR01000264.1:1851-7681 GCA_002432545.1 Flammeovirgaceae bacterium UBA5867
AACACAACTTCCAATGCAGAACGTTTTTCTTTTTCATGCATGTCTGTTGGTATACCGCGACCGTTGTCTTCCACCGTAATGGAGTTGTCTTCATTCACGGTAACATTGATCGTATCGCAATACCCTGCGAGTGCTTCGTCAATCGAGTTGTCAACAACCTCCCACACCAGGTGGTGAAGTCCTTTGATACCCACATCACCGATGTACATGGCAGGACGTTTCCGTACTGCTTCTAGCCCTTCTAATACTTGAATATTACTGGCTGAATAATCAGCTGGAACTTTCGCTTTCTCTTCGCTCATTGTCAATTTTTGAAACCGTCAAAAATAAGTTTTTTTGCCTGCCACACCTCATCTTTCAAGAAAAAAAACACTGTATTTTTTTTACCTGATCAGCACCAATTCCGGCACTTGTTTTTAGATAACTAAATTTTTAGTTTTAGTTATGAATCGCTGTTATGCTCCGGTATTTTTTATAGCTGCATGTCTCATTTTTTTGTGTTCTTCATTTGCAGCGGGCCAGCCTGGTATAACACGAAAGCGAAGACTCGAAGTTCCCGTTTACAAGTCGACACAAGACTCAATTCGATTTGCAAGTATCAGTGCATTGGCAGATAAACTTGGCAATGATGAAGCCGTTGATCTTAAAGTACTCGACAGTGTACGAAACCTGCGGGATGCTCTGCACGACCAAGTGATTCTGCGCTACCGCATTCTTTACGAATCCTCGGAAGACTTTACACCATTCGACAGCCTGCAACTCATTCGTGATCTTCGTAAAGTGAAAAGAGTCAGTATTGTGAACCGGCAATTGAATGTGTTACCATCTATACTCCTGCGTTGCGACAGCTTGCAAAGTATTGAACTGGTGAATTGCTCGCTTCGCAAAATTCAGAAACAAATCAACGAGCTTCCGCGATTAACGTCCATCACCATCCTCAACAACAAGTATAAACGTCCGCTTCGGTTAAGTAAAAATGATCGCATAACCTCGTTGACTATTCACGGTGATCGCGCACGATCGCTGCCTCGCTCCTATTACAAACTTAAAGCGCTTGAAACACTCGATCTGTCCAGTAACGCACTGGTAAAATTTCCGAATGGCGCTGCGCGAAATAAAAAACTCAAAGAGCTCAGTTTGCAACACAACGAACTTACCCTTCGTGATAGACTAAAACGACATCCCAACCTTGAAAAATTAGCATTGCAGAACAATCGTATTGAACGGGTGCCGGTACAGATAACTCGTTTTCCGAACCTGACACGATTGAGTTTAAATCACAATCGCATTACCGATGTTGCCCCCGAGATCAGCAATCTGAAAAAACTGAGACACCTCTCCTTCTATAACAACCGGTTAATTTCTGTGCCTACAGGTGTATATGAATTACGCTCGCTGCAGGTTATTGATCTATACTTTAACCAGATTGAAGCGATTGACGACCGCATCAGCAACTGGGACTCGCTGCAAATACTTTTCATCTCGCATAATAAACTTTTTAAACTGCCGGAGAAGCTGACGTCACTTCACCTGCTGGAAGAGCTATATGCTTATGATAATCGCCTGACCAGTATTGCGGATGATGTGAATCGCTTGTCTAAACTTCGCATTATATATCTTCAGAATAACTGTCTGTTGCGTGTACCCGGTACGTTGTTGCAGCTTGATTCGCTGGAGGAAGTAGATCTTTCGGAAAATTATATGACCGACTTACCAATAGCTATATTTAATTACCCGCGACTGCGATTCATTTCGCTGATGAATAATCCGTGGCGTGAAGATGTAAGACTCTTTATCGATAAGAAGTCAAAAGAACTGGAGCCGTTGGATATTACCGTGCGAGTATCCGGGCCGCGCTATACCTTTCCCTGATCTTTCTTTTTTGCAGCGCCAGCTGGTACATCTTTCTCTGCCAGCAACTGTGCTTTCGCTTTTTCCAGCTCTGCTTGCTGTGCTTCTGTTACACATGGATATTCAAGACTGAGTGCCTGAAATTGTTTGTAGAGTATAGATACCATGGCAAGCCTTGCATACCATTTATCATCGGCTGGAATTACAAACCACGGTGCGTGTTCGCGCGATGTTGCCTGCAGCGCATCTTCGTATGCTTTTTGATACTCATCCCAATGCGCACGTTCTTTCAGATCGCCCAGCGAGAACTTCCAGTTTTTGGTTGAGTCATCGATGCGTTCGAGAAATCTTTTCTTCTGTTCTTTTTTGGATACATGCAAAAAGAACTTGAGAATGATGGTACCATTCTCATGCAGGTTCTTCTCAAACCGCCTGATCTGTTTATACCGCTGCTTCCAGAAAGCTTTATCAATATCATCTACCGAATGAATGCCCGGAAGATTTTCATTCAGTATATATTCAGGGTGAACTTTGGTGATGAGTACATTTTCGTAATGCGAACGATTATGGATCGCGATCTCACCGCGGGCTGGCAAAGCCATGTTATGTCGCCACAGGTAATAATGATCGAGCTCGGTAGTAGATGGTGTTTTAAAACTATATACACGTACACCGGTTGGATTGAGGCCCGATAACATATGTTTGATGGCACTGTCTTTACCCGCAGCATCCATGGCCTGCAGAATGATTAATACACTATAGCGATTGTGCGCATATAGTTTGTCTTGTATCTCGGCTAAATGTTGAAGACTATCATTCAGTAATTGCTGCGCTTCGTCTTTGGCAATATCGGCACCGTTGTACGTGGTATCGTAATCCGACAATTTGATTTTCCTGCCCGGCTTCACGAGCATTTTTTTGAATTGGACAGCTACTTCTTCGGATACCATACTGTGAGCGGGTTCGTAACGAAACGATAGATGTGTATACCTGCCTGCAATGATTAAAACTGCCGCGAGCGAAGCATTACCAGTGTACAGGCCTGCAACGCTTCTATACCTTTATCTTCCGCCATCTTTTCAAACTCATCGTTCTCGGTGCCGGGATTAAAGATGATACGTTTGGGATTAAGTCCCAATATATAGTCATACCATTCCGGCTGTCGCTGCGGGCCTATATATAGCGTTACGGTATCAACGTTATCGATCTTTGGTTTCTGTTTTATATCGAGTATCGGGTTGCCAAATACTTCCCCTGTTTTTATACCCAGGGGCACAATTTCGTTGTCATACTGGGTAAGCATAGATGCTGCCAGGTATGCATAGCGTGAAGGATTATCAGTAGCGCCTATAATTACTGTTTTCTTGCTCATCGTTTTTCAAGTTCAAATTTCAAGACTTGTTTGTGATTTTGGAGAACGCTGCTTCAGCACATCGCTCGCCATCCATCGCTGCGGATACAATTCCGCCCGCATAGCCTGCGCCTTCTCCACATGGAAACAGATTTTTGATCTGCGGATGTTCCAGCGTTTCTTTGTCGCGCGGAATCTTTACCGGTGATGATGTGCGGCTCTCAACGCCTACGATCTGTGCATCGTTGGTAAGATAACCCTTCATGCGGGTGCCAAAGTTCCGAAAGCCCTGTTGCAACGCCTGGGCTATCCTTTTTGGCAACACCTCACGCATCTCTACCGAAGCAAGTCCGGGTTGATAGGACGTTTCCGGTAATGATGACGAAATTCTCTTATCAACAAAGTCCACAAGCCGTTGTGCCGGAGCCAGTTGTGTACCGCCTGCAATTGCACAAGCCTTTTGCTCGATAGCTGATTGAAAAATCATGCCCGCCAGTGCACCGTGATGTGCATATTCCCTGAAATCATTTTCATCTACAGCGACTACAATTCCGGAGTTTGCAAACTTCGAATCTCTGCGCGATGGGCTCATACCGTTTACGACAACTTCACCCGGTGCTGTTGCTGCCGGCACTATAAATCCACCGGGACACATGCAAAACGAAAATACACCGCGGTCTTGTCCATCGATGGATGCCTGGTGTACCAACGCGTAGGATGATGCCGGTAAATACGGGCCGCGATCACCCGTGCAATGATATTGTATCTGGTCGATGAGTATCTGCGGATGCTCCACGCGTACTCCCAACGCAAAAGGCTTTGCTTCAATGAGTATATTTTTACTGTGAAGAAGATGAAATATATCTCTGGCACTATGGCCTGTAGCGAGAATCACGGCTTCACCTTCCACCCGATCGCCATGTTGAAGAACAACGCCTTTTATCGTTTCATCTTTCAGAATAAGATCGACAACTTTTGTATTGAAATGTACTTCGCCACCCGCATCGAGTATACTTTGCCGGAGGTCGGCAACTAATCGCGGCAATTTATTGGTGCCTATATGCGGATGTGCATCGAACAGAATTTCTTCTTTCGCGCCATGCGCCACCATGATCTCCAATATTCTTTTTATATCACCACGCTTCTTCGAGCGTGTATATAGTTTACCATCAGAATATGTACCGGCACCACCTTCGCCAAAACAATAATTGGATTCAGGGTTTACAACGTGATCTTTATTGATGGCCGCTAAATCTCTTCGTCTGGCCTGTACATCAGCACCCCGTTCGAGCACAATCGGTTTTATGCCCAGCTCGATCAATCGTAAGGCTGCAAACAATCCGGCTGGTCCGCTACCCACGATAATTACCTGTTGTTTGTTACTTACGTTTTGATAGCTGGAGCTATAGGGAGGAGATGATTTTCTCTCGGAAGGTGAAAGCAATTCGCATTGTACGCGCACCACTACGTTACGCGAGCGGGCATCGATGGAGCGCTTTACGGGTTGCACATATACATCACCATCTTTTTTCAAACCCAGCTTTTTGTATAGCAGGGTTTCAAACTGTTCTTCATCAAACGCCTCAGCAGGCGAAAGCACTAATTCTACTGTTTTCATACGGGAAGGTTTTTATCCTTCAATGATTTTTATTAAGACAAAGATATAAAGCTTAACGCTTCCGGTAAACTTTACTTTACAAAAGAGAAGACGTTACCGAAGTTGAGTCCGAAGTGAAAAGCGGTTGACAGTTTTGATTGCTTGAGGTCTTCGAAGTAACTGGCAAATGCAGGGTCGACATCAAAGCTGCGGTATCCTATACCACATGATGCAAAGGTATCAATCGTAAATCCGCTGCGGTTATTTCTGCGCATGATGCGATACCCCAGCAACGGCCCCCATTCTATACGTTGCTCCACCGAGTTGAACGTAAACAGATTATCAGGATTGTTATTGATAGGCTGATTAACAAAATGCCCGAGGTTGGTAAAGCGTATCTCATGACCAAAGTACCACATACCAACTTTCATGGCGTTGTAGAATTTCTGTTTGATGCTGATGCTATACCCGCGCTCGAATTGCTTGTTTGGTGTAATGTTGAGGTCGGCTGTAAAGAACGGATCGCGTATACCTACAAATTCAAACTCATGTCCTAAACGTTCCTGCTGGTAAAACTCCACTCCGAAAGGAAGTCGGCCGACAGCAAGCCATATCGGATTGGAGCTCATAATAACACCATGAAACTCATTTCCTTTTTCGCGAAAGTAATTGAAACCACGTGCCTTTGCTTTGGAGCGATGTGTACTCTTGGTAGCAAGCTGCACAATATCTTTTCCCAACTTTTGATTTTCGTAATACGGGCGATAGTATCCGGAGAGTCTTCCGTCTGTCTCATAGATCTCCCATGTGCCGGTCTTGAGTTCACCATCGTACGCACCTTTGGTTTGCAGACTGCCGTTTGGAAAATATCCGCGGTATACACCTTTGTCATTTACATAGCCGCATTCACCTTCACGCTGTCCATCTTCATAATAAAAAATCCATTTACCCTGACGCTTTCCGTCCTGCACCTGTCCTTTTACTTTTAGCTTGCCACTGGTGTAATACTCGCGATATTCACCGGTGCCTTT
>DJFR01000264.1:7716-21447 GCA_002432545.1 Flammeovirgaceae bacterium UBA5867
GTACCATTCTCAAAATAATACTCCCACGGTCCGGAAGGTTGATCGTGTATATATTTACCTTTCGATGATATTTTACCGGAAGGGAAATAGGTTGTCCACTCACCGTGTTTCTTTCCGTTATCATAATCACCTTCACTTTCCAGTGTACCATCTTCGGCAAAGTACCGCCAGTGACCGGTGTTTTTACTTCCTGTCTTCGGACCTTCACCCAATACTTTGCCCGAGTGATAGTACTCGGTATATCTTCCAAAGTCATCGGTATAGTCTACCTCTCCTTTCAGCGTGCCATCTTCAAAGTAATTTTTCCAGATGCCGATGCGCTTGCTGTCTTTATAGGCTCCACTTTCTTTTACATGACCATTCTCGTAGTATGATTTCCATTCACCCTGCCGGTCTTTACCATTCACAATGCCTTCCATACTTTTCTGGCCGCCTTCATAAAAGTACTCCCACATGCCATAGTTGGCACTTTTGAAAAGTATACCACGCATTTTGAGTTTACCGGTTTCGTAGTAAAATTCCCATACACCAGCCGTCTCGTTGTTTTCGAATTGTCCTTTTGATTCTGTGGTGCCGTTCAGGTAATACGACTGATACTTGCCATGCGCGATGTTACGCACGGTATCTTTTACCTGGTATATTTCCTTGATGTGTTTGCGCTCAGGATCGTGATAGGTTTTGCGCGTGAAGCCCTGACCTATAACAAGCGTTTTACCTGCCGAAAGGAGTAATAGAATTAGAAGGAATCTTTTCACAAGCAGGCGTTCAAACTGCGCCTTAAAGATACAAATAAAGCAACACACCAAGCATGGTGTCTATGGGCTTACTAACAACTTCATTCTTAATACTTTATTCGCGCGAACGGAATACGACCAGGTCGGTTTCGTTGGTATCTCCGTTAAACATTTTAGCCTGGTAATACAGTTTGGAATGAGGCGGCACACTTCGCGTGAGCCACACATTGCCACCAATCACACTGTTGTGACCGATCACTGTTTCACCACCCAATATCGTGGCACCGGCATATACCACAACATGATCTTCCAGGGTTGGGTGTCGCTTGCGCGAAGCATCTTCCTTGTTCACGCTCAATGCTCCCAGAGTAACGCCCTGGTATATCTTTACATAGTTGCCGATCACCGATGTCTCTCCGATTACAACACCGGTTCCGTGGTCGATACAGAAATGTCTTCCGATGGTTGCGCCCGGGTGAATATCAACACCGGTTTTGCTGTGCGCATGCTCGGTAATGATACGCGGTATTTCTTTTATACCCTGCTTTAACAACTGGTGGGCTATACGATAGGCAGCGATAGCATAAAAGCCCGGATAGGTTCGTACCACTTCGCTCCTGCTTTTGGCTGCGGGGTCACCTTCAAACATGGCACTGACATCTTCTTCAATCATGCTGTGTATCTCGGGTAAGGCATCAAAGAATTTTGAGGCAAGTGCAGCTGCGTTACTGGTACCGGAGGCCGGGTTGTTTCGCAGTAATTTTTCAAGGTCGGTGCGCAGTCGCTCCATCAGCCGGACAAACTCATCTTCTGATAAGTGTGCGAGTTGTGAGAAGTCGGCAAACAACGTACTCAGCAATTCAGTAAAGAACTGCGATACTTCTGCCGGTGCCGGGCACGTTGGGCATGCCTGGTGTGACTGATATAACTTTTTTAGAAACGACTTATCCATGTATAAAAAATCTGGTGGTGATTTTTTTCTGTGCGAACACGCAATGATGCTATAACGTGTTTTACAGATTTTTTGATTGGCAGGAATGAAAAATAGTTATACCTGCGTTTCCATTCTTCGCTTTGCCTCTATACACCACAGCAACTCACCGGTAAAGACTTTGGCGCGTTTATCGAGTACCGCTTTGTCGGTTGGGTTTCCATCGTCATCGAGTAATTCTTTTACTTTAGGCATCGGACACATAGCCGGTACAACCCACGCGCGGATCTTCCACAATGAAAATTGTAAGGATGTAATTACCTGTGTGCCGCCAAACGAACCATCCGACACGGTAGATATAGCAATAGGTTTACGATGCCAATCTTTGTACAGCAGATCCACTGCATTTTTTATACTGGCCGGATACCCTCCGTTATACTCCGGGGTAACGATGATGATACCATCTGACTTTCTGATCTTGTCTGCAAACTCCAATACCTGCGGTAACGGATTTTCCTGATGATCCAGTCGTTCATGAAACAACGGGAACTGGTATTCATTCAAGTCAAGAATCTCAACCGTAGCCAGGTTGTTTTCTGTGATATACTTTTTAAAATACAAGGCTACCCGGTGACTGAGTCGGCCGGTGCGAACGCTGGCAGATATAATGGATATATGTGGCATAGAACTAATTACTAAGAGACGACAATATACTAAGAACTAACTTTCATGAATATTTACTTATTCAATGCTCTGCACTTCGTACGGTTTGTTGTTGAAGGTAAATGACGCCTTTACACCAAGGCCCATCAGCTTTACTCCGATGGGTGATGCCGTTGATACAGCAAAAAAAGTTTCGTTGTTTATCTTTAGCAACCCTGCACTGATGGAGATATAAAAATTACCCTGGTTAGTTCGTACCAGGCATCCGGGGCGTACAACATCGGTTAGCACCACGATATCGATCTGTCCAATCGTCTCTTTTAATTTTATAGCTTCGGTCAGTTGTACACTATATTTCTCCATTTCCAGTTGCATCATGGAGCGACCGGTTTCATACTTATCACCTACACTGCTTTTGGTTTCTTCATCGGCCGAGATCTGTAAAGATGCTATAGCACTGCGGGCCGCTTCGATGCGTTGGTCTGCGTAGTCATGGCATAGCCTGTGCAACTTTGATTTAAGTTCGCTCATTGTAAAAAAAAAATCGGGTTGTAAAAAATTAACTTTTAATCGCTGTCACCTCAATCTCAATGAGATATTCCGGGTCGATCAGTGCACTGACCTCGACCATAGAGGTAGCTGGCTTGATCTGCTGAAAGAATTCACCGTGTGCTTTTCCTACCGCCTCCCACTTCGTTATATCCGTTACAAACATACGGGTACGCACAACATCGTTCATGCTGAAGCCCGCCTGTTTCAAAACTTTATCGATCTTCTCAAGGATAAATTTAGTCTGCTTGTAAACATCTCCTTGACCTACTACACCCTGCTCATCGGTAGCAACTGTTCCTGATATTTCAAGATGATTGCCAATCAATACGGCACGTGAGTAACCTACTATGTCTTCCCACTTGGCACCAGAAGAGAAATTTTTTCGTTGCATGTATGTGAATCGTATTTTTGAAATGAATGAGCAAGTTAACCAACGAAGATCATAAACGGTATAGCCGGCACCTTGTGTTGCAGGATTTTGGCATGAAAGGCCAACAAAAGCTGAAAGATGCAAAAGTGCTGGTAGTCGGTGCCGGAGGGTTGGGCTCTCCTGCCCTGTTGTACCTCGCAGCAGCAGGCATCGGCACCATCGGTATTGTGGATGGCGACACTCTCGATATATCTAACCTGCAGCGACAAGTACTTTATACCGAGGCCGATATAGGCAAATCGAAAGCGCTCGCTGCCACCGATCGGCTAAAGGCTCTCAACAGTTCCATACAACTCCTGGGCTACACTTTTACGCTACGTGCAGAGAATGCAATGGAGGTTATCCGTCACTATGATGTGGTGCTCGATGGTACCGACAACTTTCCTACGCGTTACCTCATCAACGATGCGTGTGTTCTGCTGGATAAACCTTTTGTATACGGATCTATACTTCGGTTTGAAGGTCAGGTTGCTGTATTCAATTACCGGAATGATGCAGGAAACTTCAGTGCGAACTATCGCGATCTCTTTCCGCAGCCGCCAGATCCGGCCAGCACTCCGAACTGTGAGCAGGCCGGAGTACTTGGTGTACTGCCCGGCATGATCGGCTGCATGCAGGCGAATGAAGTGATCAAGATCGTTACCGGCATGGGCGAACCGCTCGCCAACAAACTGTTGCTGCTCGATAGCTCCACCTTAGAGCAAAACATTATCACCATTGCCAACCGGCAAGCCCGCGACACCATAAAACATTTAGTTGATTATGATGAATTTTGTGGTATAAATGGTGGGAAAAATAAATCTTTGAACCTTAATCACGAGAATACAATGAAAGAAGTAACCGTACAGGAGTTAAAGGCACTCATCGACTCCAAAGCAGATTTTCAATTGATCGATGTACGCGAGCCACATGAATTTGATATCTGTAACCTGGGGGGCGAGTTGATTCCGCAAGCAGAGGTGCCGCACAGCATCGACAGAATTGAAAAAGATAAACAAGTGGTTGTTCATTGCCGCAGCGGTGCACGCAGTGGTAACATGGTGCAATGGCTTGAGAAAAATCACGGCTTCACAAATCTCTACAACCTGAAGGGCGGTATACTTGCCTGGGCGAAGGAGATTGATCCGGATATGCCTACGTACTAATTCGTTGTCCGTTAATCGTTACAAGTTAGTGGTAAGAGTGTGGTATATATATAGGGCAATGTCTCCTTTTTGGAATATATAAAATCCAGGGCCACTGAGAACACAAAGAAGGCACAGAGTTACACAGAGGGTATATCTTCGTGTAGCTCTGTGCCTTCTTTGTGACCTCCGTGCAATGGGATTTATATATAGCTAACCGCCAACGCAATCAGCAGAACGATTAACGGATAACTTATAACGATTAACGGACAACGCTACTTTTTCTTCTTCGCAGCCTTCTTCGGTGCTGCGGCTTTCTTGGCTACTTTCTTCGCTGCGGTTTTCTTCGCTGGTGCTTTCTTGGCTGGAGTTGCTTCGGTTTTGGCCGGAGCGCTTCTGCCGAAGCGACCTTTTTTCTCTGGCGTTGCATCTGCCAGTGTTATACACTCTTCGAGGGTCAGCTCTTTCGGATCTTTACCCTTTGGTATCTTCACGTTCTTCTTACCAGCTTTTATATAAGGCCCGAAGCGTCCGTTGAGTACCTGTATATCGTCATTACCTTCAAACGCTTTGATCAGTTTGTTGGCATCCGAAACACGCTTGTTCTCGATCAGTTCAATGGCTTTCTCAAGCTCAATTGCATAAGGGTCATTGTCCTTCGGTATCGATACAAACTTTTTATCGTGTAGTACATACGGACCAAAGCGCCCTATATTTACTACTACAGGCTTCTCTTCAAACTGTCCTAAATCACGCGGCATCTTGAAGAGCTCCATCGCATCTTCCATCGTGATGTTCTCAATGAACTGTCCGGGGCGCAGACTTGCAAATTTAGGCTTCTCTCCTCCTGAATCATCCGGGTTCTCTCCTATCTGTACATACGCACCGAATTTACCGAGCTTCGCATATACAGTTTTACCGGTCTTTTCATCAACACCTAACTCACGACTTTTACCTACGGATGAACGTTCTATCTTTTCGGTAGTAGATACTTTCTTATGGAAAGGTTGATAGAANNGTAAATGAGAAGTCCGTTACATCCGGGAAATGTTCTACCAGGAAGTCGGTCACAACCATTGCAGTGTTGGTTGGGAAGAGTTTATTCTTTTCTGCTCCGGTAATCTCTGTGTCTTCTGCTTTCGCGATGTTATCGTTCTTCAGGGTAAACACATTGTATTTACGCTCTACACCCTCGCGGATTTCCTTTACTACATAACCACGCTTCTGCACCGTAGTAATGGTTGGTGCATAGGTAGATGGTCGACCTATACCAAGTTCTTCAAGTTTCTTTACGAGACTCGCTTCGGTATATCTTGGCGCGTGGCGGGTAAATACCTGCTTCGCGGTGAGTTCATCAAGCTTAAGGTCTTGCCCTATAGTAAGCGGTGGTAACACTTTGCTGTTCTCCTCCTCGTCCTCATCATCGCCCGATTCCATATATACCTTGAGGAATCCTTCAAACTTTACAACCTCGCCCGTTGCAATCAACGTGCGTGGGTTTGTAGATATACCTATAGTAGCTGTTGTCTTTTCAAGTTCAGCATCGGCCATCTGCGAAGCTATAGCACGCTTCCAGATGAGATCGTATAGGCGTAGTGCATTACGATCCATACCCGGATCACTCACCGAGAAATCGGTAGGACGAATCGCTTCGTGAGCCTCTTGTGCTGACGATGATTTTGTTTTGAACTGACGCGGCTGTACAAACTCCTTACCAAAGGCCGATTGAATTTGTCGCATCGCACCGTTGCGTGCTTCGTCTGATAAGTTCACAGAGTCCGTACGCATATAGCTTATCTTACCGGCTTCGTATAGCTTCTGCGCCACCATCATGGTTTGTATAACCGAGAAGCCGAGCTTGCGCGATGCTTCCTGTTGTAAGGTTGACGTTGTAAACGGAGGTGCCGGTGATCGCTTGGACGGCTTGGTCTGCAGATCTTTTATAGTATATTTTGCTCCCTTGCACGACTCCAGAAATTCGAGTGCTTCTTCCGCAGTATCAAATCGTTCTGAAAGTTCGGCAACCAGTGTTTTACCTTTATCCAGGTTGAACTCGGCTGTAACTCTATAAGCAGATTTAGCTTTGAACTCACTGATCTCGCGCTCGCGTTCAACAATAAGTCTCACCGCTACACTTTGTACACGACCTGCCGATAAACCGGTTTTGATTTTCTTCCAGAGTATAGGAGAAAGTTCGTAACCAACAAGGCGATCGAGTACACGTCTCGCCTGTTGCGCATTAACCAAGTCTATATCTATACCGCGCGGACTTTGCAGTGCGTTAAGAATTGCATTCTTGGTAATTTCCGTGAAAACAATTCTTCGCGTTTTTTTATCGTTCAGATCCAGCACTTCTTTCAAGTGCCACGATATAGCTTCTCCCTCGCGGTCTTCATCGCTTGCGAGGTATACCATTTCGGCATCCTCGGCAAGTTTTTTAAGTTTCTGTATCACGTCCCTCTTTTCCGGACTGACTTCATAAGTCGGCTCAAAGCCATTTTCTACATCAATCGCATCGCCACCTTTGGGCAAATCGCGGATGTGACCCATGCTGGAAGCCACCTTAAAATCCTTTCCCAGGTAGCCTTCAATGGTTTTCGCCTTCGCTGGTGACTCTACAATTACTAGATTTTTTGACATGCCGATAAACGTTTCGAAAAGGTCAAATATCTGGAAATTTTTAAAAAATCAAATTTCGCGTGTTAATATTGACGTCCAGCAACCTTTACAACAGTCAGAAAATTATTGAGTATGCCACGCTATTTATATTTGGTTCGTCACGCACAAAGTGCTGAAAAACAGGTCAATCAAAATGATTTTGGCCGTGAATTAACCTCCGCAGGAGTTAAACAATCATTGCTGATTGGCGGCTACCTGCTGCAACAACAGATTATGCCCGATGTTATCATGACGAGTACTGCCGAGCGTGCCCGCATGACTGCCAGTGTGATTGCCGATGCACTGAAAACAGATACTGAAAAAATTATTTTACAGGAAGATCTGTACGAAGCTTCAACACGCACGTTCTTTCAGTTTTTGACGCAACTCGAAGATCATCTTCACCACGTGATGTGTGTTGCGCATAACCCGGTTGTTACTTACCTGGCCGAATATCTTACCGGTGCAGAAGTTGGCGACATGGTGCCGGGCGGTTTGGCGATTATTAAATTCAACATTCAATCGTGGAAAGAAGTGAGCCAGGGTAATGGTGAACTTGAAAATTATGTCACACCCGAAATGCTTACGCCTTAACATTGCACCGCGTATAGCAGCATGGTATGATAATGAAGTAATGATGAGTTCACGGAAACTCACCGGCAATTTGAAATGACTAAAGACCAACTCATTCAAAGTTTTGATCCGAACGGCCCCGGTATAAGCGGCAATCTGTTCGGACTCCCCTTCACTCCTGAAACTTCGGAAATGGTAATTGTACCGGTTCCGTGGGAAGTTACCGTATCGTATCACACCGGTACAGCACTCGGGCCATCGGCTGTGCTGGACGCGTCTTCACAGGTAGATGTATATGTTAAAAATATACCCGATGCCTGGAAGTTAGGCGTTAGCCTTTCGAAGATACCGGAGAATTTACTGCAAGAAAGTAAACTGCTGCGCGAGCTCTCGGCACAACACATCAGGCGTATTGAGAATGGCGAGGCTATAACTGCGAATGATCCGCTGATCGGTAAAATAAATGAAGCCACCGAGAGTCTGAATATATATGTGAAGTCGGCAACACAACGTTACCTGCGCGATGCAAAAATGGTTGGGTTGCTGGGCGGTGATCACAGCACACCGTTAGGATTTATGCGTGCGCTCAGCGAGAAGTACGATCGCTTTGGTATACTCCAGATCGATGCACATGCCGACTTACGCAAAGCATACGAAGGTTTTACATACTCGCACGCTTCCATCATGTATAACGCACTGAAGTTACCAGCCGTGAGTAGATTAGTGCAGGTAGGTATACGCGACTTCTGTGAAGAAGAGCAGGATATAATTACCAAATCGAAAGGACGCGTAACAACTTTTTTTGATGAAGACCTGAAAGACTGGCGCTACCGTGGCGAGACGTGGGATTCACTTTGCACCTCTATAATAAAAGAGCTTCCGCAAAATGTATATATCAGTTTTGATATCGATGGTCTTGATCCGAAACTTTGTCCGAGTACCGGCACACCTGTTGCCGGAGGACTTGAGTATCAGGAAGCTATATACCTTATTAAGAAAGTAGCGCAGTCGGGAAAGAAAATTATAGGTTTNNCTGCTATATAATCTTTGCAACTGGATGGCCGTATCGCAGGGTAAATTAAAAGCTGTGTAGAGAAATCTATACTCCCCACATTATTTTTTCTCGCTGAGTATTAAACTTTAAGCGTAAAAAATTTCACAACTACATCGTCAATTCTAAATATCTTATATCTTTGCCCCCCGGCAAGCCGGCACGACCAGCTCCTGCTGAACTCCCCCAGGATCGGAAGGTAGCAAGGGTAGGCGGTTGTAGCGGTGCGATGTTCGGCTTGCTATTTTTTTTCTGATTATATCAGATGCGTTTTAGTATTCAGAATCAACTCACATGAACCATTCTTGGTTTAAATTCCTTCTCTAAACAGGCATCCTCAAACAAACCGAATAAAACTCAACACAAACATGAAATTTTTCATCGACACCGCTAACCTGAACGAAATTAAAGAAGCTTATGACCTGGGTGTGCTGGATGGTGTAACCACCAACCCATCGCTGATGGCCAAAGAAGGAATCAAAGGATCAGACAATATCAAAGCACACTATAAAGCGATCTGCGATATCGTTGATAACAACGTAAGTGCAGAAGTTATTGCTACTGATTTTGATGCGATCATTAAAGAAGGTAAAGAACTTGCCAAGATTGATGACAAGATTGTTGTGAAGGTGCCGATGATTAAAGATGGTGTAAAAGCAATCAAGAAATTTACAAGCGAAGGTATCCGTACAAACTGTACACTCGTGTTCTCTGCCGGCCAGGCTATATTGGCAGCTAAAGCAGGTGCGAGCTATGTATCTCCTTTCGTGGGCCGCCTGGATGATATATCGCAGGATGGACTTGAACTTATATCACAGATCAGACTGATCTATGATAACTATGCATTCGACACCGAAATTCTGGCAGCATCTGTTCGCCATACCATGCACCTGATTCAGTGTGCAGAGATCGGCTCTGATGTTGTTACGTGTCCACTCAACGTAATTACAAGCTTACTGAAACACCCGCTTACTGACAGTGGTCTGGAGAAATTCCTGGCCGATCATAAGAAAGTAAACGGCTAATTTCTGCCATTCAAGGCTAAAAGGTTCAGGGTTTAATGTTGAAATGATTAAGTTTAACGTTGAACTTTGAACCTTTCATTATTTATAAAGCTATAGTATGTTTTCAAACGAACCGGTTGTAAGCGTTCAGGACGCGAGTATCTTTCAGGATCAGAACACTATATTGAGTGATCTTAACTTCACGATCGATAAAGGTGAATTTGTATACCTCGTGGGTCGCACCGGTTCAGGAAAATCATCGTTGCTTAAGACACTATATGCCGATCTTCTTTTACGACTCGGAAATATACATGTGGCTGGCTTCAACATCCGCGGTATAAAACCTTCGCAGATACCGTTGCTGAGGAGAAAGCTTGGCATCATCTTCCAGGATTTTCAATTGCTGAACGATCGCACCGTTGCTGAAAACCTGATCTTCGTAATGAAAGCCACTGGCTGGAAAGACAGCACCAAGATGAAAGCAAGAATGAATGAAGTACTGATGAATGTAGGACTTGGTTCGATCGAAAAGAAAATGCCACATCAGCTTTCCGGTGGTGAACAACAACGCGTGGTAATTGCCCGCGCGCTCATCAATGAACCACTTATANNTGGCAGATGAACCTACCGGGAACCTCGACCCGGAAGTATCGCAAGGTATATTGAAGATCTTTCAGCAGATCAACAAAAGCGGTACTGCTATACTTAATGGCAACGCACAGTCACGGGTTGATCAAAAAATATCCTGCGCGCGTTCTGAAATGCGAAGACGGAAAAATTCTTGACTCTGCAAAAGAACAGTTTGAGCTCTCTACAACGGATGTCTGGAACTAGAATATAGCACGATCAAATATTCGCTTCCTTCTTTTCCTTATCACTGTGATTTTTATACCCTTTCTCCAACACATGTAGTTGCTGGTTGAGAAGGTCGATACGCACAAGTAGATTCAATACCAGTGCATCTTTAACTTTCTGACTGGGACGAGCGTGCATCTCTTCCTTCAACACCATATACATGGCTTCAAGTTGCTGAAAGTCTTGCGTAAAACCGTTGAGTCCTTCATTCTTTTGGAACTCATCAATCATCTCAACTTTCTCGGAGATCTGCTCCACATAAAACGCCTCAACATCCTTAAATTCTTTCAGCGCGATTTCAGAACCTCGCTGTGGCTTCGCTCCTCCCCGCTGCACAAACAGATATACTGACAATACCATGAACACCACAGCAGCCGCTCGCCATATGGTAAGCGAGTTCCACCAGCTACCCCGTTGTAAGCCAACAGACGCTTCTACATTTTTCCAGATCTTGTCAGAAGGCTCTTTGTCGTCAAATGCGCTTCGGTTTTGTTTTACAAAATCTTCGATTTTCATGTTCTTAGGTATTTACGTGTTTAGGTGTGCAGGTGTGTTCGTTTAGTTTTTTATAGTTACGCCCATGCTTTCCAGTGACTCACGGAGTTTTGCTTTGGCGCGGTTTAGCTGAGACTTGGATGTTGATTCGGTTATACTCATGATCTCGGCTATTTCCTGGTGATCGTAACCTTCCAGCAAATATAGCGAGAGTACACTTCGATAGCCATCGGGTAATTGACTGATTGCGCGCTTCACGCGTTCAACCGTCAGTTCATCACCATACTCTACGGGTGCTTCCTCCTCGGCAACATCCCAGCGGTCATCATCGGGTATCGGATCGTACTTGCGCTTGTTCAGGGCGTTGATCGCCTTGTTTACCACAATACGTTTGAGCCAGGCACCAAAAGCAGAATCGCCCCGATAGCTCTCCAAGCTACGGAACGCGCTTATAAAAGCCTCCTGAAGTACATCTGCCGCGTCATCTTCGTTGCCGGTGATACGGTAGCCCACATTGAACATGGCTTTGGAGTATAGTTTGTAAAGCTTATAATGAGCTTCACGATCGCCCACTCTGCAGCGCGCAATCAGTTCTTCGTGCACATTCAATACTGGTGACTCCAAGCTATGTTATTCAGTCTTCTGGTTTTATAGACAAGGTAGGAAGAAAAAGGTTGCATGCTGTTGTCGTTATCCGTTACAGGTTAATCGTTATCCGGTAATCGAGACTGTTGGCGGGGCTGGTTTTGATAATGTTTGGTGATTGAGATGTTAAAAATAATCGTTAGCACCTGTAATCTGTAACAAACTCCCCCCATGTGGTAAAGTTGGATTGTCGTTTTTTGTATGATCAACGGAAAGAAAACTTCAATTCTGATTCCGGTGAGTAAACATTTACTATTCCCATGAATAAACTATTTCTGTCAGTTTGTGCCGTTATAGTGATTGGTTTTGCCAGTTGCTCCAGTGACGACTCTACCGAGGACGCCACACAGACACCCGATACCACAACAAAAAATGATACCATTACGATAACGGCAGCCAACGTTCGTGATTACATAGTGGATGCGAACGCCACAGATGAAACGGCTGCGCTCTTTTATAATCTCAAGAAACTCTCTGCTACAAGTTTTGCAGTTGGTCATCAAGATGCATTCAGTAGTTTTTACAAGGGAGATAATTCTGCTTCTGATGTCAAGAAGGCTACGGGGAGCGACCCAGCGTTGCTCGGCTCTGACTTCATGTTTATTACAGATAAACAAAATGACGGCACTGCGGGCAACTGGTTTTACCAACAAGAACAAACCATCATTGCCAATGTAAAGGCAGCATATGCGCTGGGGATGATCAACATCTTTTCATGGCACATTCGTGAGCCGTATGCTGAAGATCATTTCTATGTGAGCGAGATGACTGCAGAAGTAAAGGCAAAAGCCTTCAAGAGTATATTACCGGGCGGTGAAAATCACGAATGGTATAAGAAGAAGCTCGATAAAGTAGCATCTGTATTCAGCAGTTTAAAAGACGCAAACGGAAAAATGATTCCGGTTATATTCAGGCCTTTTCACGAGTATGATGGAAGCTGGTTCTGGTGGGGAGCTTCGTTCTGTAGTGAAGACGAATACAAGACTATATTCAAGTTTACCGTAGAATATTTACGAGACACAAAAGGTATACACAACGTACTCTACGCACTCGGCCCCGACAATAGTTATGATACTGAAACAAAATACCTGAGCCGCTACCCGGGCGATGATTATGTAGATATACTCGGTATGGATAACTACTGGGACTTGCGCAGTGGCACCGGTCAGACAGGAGCAAATCTCGCCAACAAAAAACTGCAGGTAATTTCCGATATGGCCAAGCTCCGCGGAAAAGTAGCAGCGCTCACAGAAACAGGTTACGAAGTAACACCATCAACTTCACCGGTAACCGGCTGGTTCTCTACCTATATAAATTATGTAATGACCGCCAATGATGTAGAGCTTGCCTTCGTGATGTTCTGGAGTAACTCGGGAGATAATTACTATATCCCCACACCCCTCAACTCAAATGTAAGCGACTTCAAAACGTTCACAGACAAGTCTGGTGTACTCTTGCAAAATGAGTTACCCAACCTATATGTGATTCAGTAAAACGTTATCCGTTACACGTTATTCGTTACCCGTGAATCGTTAATCGTAACTGATATATAGATTATCGTGAACGACTACGGTTTGTATACTATAGTGTTTCTGTAAATCCAATTGCGCAAAGAAAACTCAGAGTACACGAAGGGGATTTCGTTACGGATAACAACTCACGATTAACGGATAACGGTTAACGATAGCGGTTACACTACTTCACAATATTGAGTGGATTCTTCAACCCCGAATACTCTGTAAGCTCCACCCCTGCACTACCGATAAACATCTTTGCATCGATCTTGAGTGGTATACGATTCTTGTCGTCCGAGAACCACGCGGTGATAGAATTTTCGCCATCGAATAGTTTATTGTCGGGCATCACAGGTTTAAAAACCAGCGCGCGTACTTTACCCGCTTTTATCTTGATAGTCTGTTTACCGTGATAGATGATTTTCAACTTGTAAAATTCATCTTCGAAGAAGCCGGCAATGGTAACAGTATCTTTTACTTTCAACTTGGAAAAATCCATGAC
>DJFR01000264.1:21488-23335 GCA_002432545.1 Flammeovirgaceae bacterium UBA5867
CGGATTCTGCGATAAAACTGGTGTGGTACTAAAGCAGCCGTATCGATATAGGCGCCCCACTTATCATCTACATCCGTAACCCAGTTCACCATACCAACGGTTTTGCCTTCAACATCAACCTTGAAACAGTGGCGGTCGTTCATTTTATAGTACGTAGGCGAAATGGTGGCACTACCCTTCCCTACCGTGAAGATTCCATACGTCATTTTAAATTTAATGACTTCTCCACGCGCAAAGCTTTCGTTACGTACCGACATATATCCATCGCTCCGTTCGCCTATAAAGCCGGAGAGAATCGATATCAGAAAAATTCCAAAGGCCAACTTCTTCATACTACGTTGTCAAATTTACGCAAACCAGTTTATTGATACGTAAATGCTATGTTAAATTCAAAGGATGTGCCAACCTGGTTGCGTGGCACCATCCTTTGGTATGTTATGCCCTATACCGCCACATTATTTTCTCGCAGCGCATCATTCAACGATGTTTTTTTATCTGTACTTTCTTTGCGTTTACCGATGATCAGCGCGCAAGGCACCTGAAAATCACCAGCCGGGAATTTTTTGCTATAAGAGCCCGGTATAACTACCGAACGCTCCGGCACATAATTTTTATATTCTACCGGCTCCGGTCCTGTTACATCAATAATTTTTGAACTTGCCGTGAGCACCACGTTGGCCCCGAGCACCGCTTCTTTTCCTACGCGCACACCTTCCACAACAATGCAACGTGACCCAATAAAGGCATTATCTTCCACAATTACGGGGGCTGCCTGTACAGGTTCAAGTACACCGCCTATGCCTACACCACCACTTAAGTGAACATTTTTTCCGATCTGCGCGCAGCTTCCTACCGTTGCCCAGGTATCAACCATCGTGCCTTCGTCTACATACGCACCAATGTTCACATACGAAGGCATCAGGATCACACCTTTGCTGATAAACGCACCGTGACGAGCAATAGCATGCGGCACCACCCGTACACCAAGCTCTTTATAATTACGCTTGAGTTTTATCTTATCATGAAATTCGAACGGACCAACTTCAATAGTCTCCATCTGCTGAATCGGGAAGTATAAAATTACAGCCTTCTTTACCCACTCGTTTACCTGCCAGCCGTTTGCTACAGGCTCTGCTACACGAAGCAAACCTTTGTCAAGTTGATCGACAACCGAACGGATTGCATTCTGAATTTCAGGTGATTGAAGAAGGGAACGGTCTTCCCAGGTCTTTTCAATGAGTTGTTTCAATTCCATTTATCTTATTTTTAAATCGACATGCAAGAAAGAAAAAAAAGGAGAATAGTCATCGCCTCGGTACTGAAACCCATTGACGATACGCGGATGTATGGGAAGATCGGCCAAAGTCTGGCGGAAACGGGGAAATTTGACGTTCATGTTTTCGGATATCCTTCTTCCCGATCTATACCTTCAGAAGCCATACAGGTATATGCTTCCGATTCTTTCAAGCGTCTGAGTATTGATCGGCTGCTACAGCCCTGGCGGTTAACAGGCAACATTGTCAAACTCACACCCGATCTGCTCATCATCACCACTCACGAACTGCTTCTCATGGCCATGCTGGTAAAGTTATTTACCCGATGCGATGTGCTCTATGACCTGCAGGAGAATTACTATCGNNAAAGAAATTATACTCGCCCCTGCTGTTAACTACTTTATACTGGCAGAGAACGGCTATCGTGACGAACTACCCTTCGTGAAAAAGAAATATATAGTGTTGGAGAACAAGCTTCGAAAGCCATTAGCTGAATTTTCAAAAAAAAGCAGTTCAGATCAAAATATACATTTACTCTTCAGTGGAACGCTGGCTGAAAGTACCGGTGTTTTT
>DJFR01000165.1:0-3338 GCA_002432545.1 Flammeovirgaceae bacterium UBA5867
CGTTATCAACTTCCAGTGGTCACTATGATCTTTACCAATATATGAGTAAACCGCAGGAAGAGTTGGATCGCTACGTAGATGCATGTATAGCAGGCGCGCACGCATTAGGACAACGCTATATTACGTGGCCCTGGCTTGATCCGGATTCCAGGTCGATCGAAAAGTTTAAACTGCTGGCGCAAAAACTAAATATAGTAGGGGAGCGTGTAACGAAAGCCGGACTCGGTTTTGCTTATCATAACCATGACTTTGAATTTACAGATCATAACGGTGAGAATGGCTATGATATTATTATGCGCGATACCGATGCCTCGCTGGTGAAACTGCAAATTGATCTATACTGGGCGGTACATTCTTCAAAGCTTACACCGGCACAGTTGTTCAGCAAACAACCGGGGCGTTTTGTAATGTGGCACATAAAGGATATGGACAAGAAAACACGCGACTATACTGAACTCGGCAATGGCTCGATTGACTATCGCGTTATATTGCCCGAAGCGAAACGAGCAGGATTAGAATTCTATTTCCTCGAGCAAGGTGGCAACTTTGCGAAAGACTCACTGCAAAGTATTACGGATAGCGCTATATTCTTTAAGAAAAACCTTCAGCGTTATTTACCCTAGCCACACAGTTGTAGCATTTTTGCAACTGTAAAATGGTGTTTAAAAAATCCTTCGTCACTATAGGCGAAGGATTTTTTATTTATACAACAGCGATGTTCAAAGCATGGAGGTAAGACTTTTGGAGTTTTTGTGTTTTATGCAGCGTTCATGGAGTTGTAAATAATAGTAACAAGGTATATTTTAGTGACACAGATAATCTAACCTACCTATGTCGTCTACTTGTGTCTACTTGGTTTGCCTCGCGTTGGCAATTCTTTCTTTTTTCAGCAGTTCTGCTCAGACCAGAAAATCAATGATCATTCGGTACGATACAACGGCCCGGCCAGGCAAAGTTGTTTTGACGGATGGAGCAGAGATAAAGGGTAATGTCATATTTAATGATAATGACGGTATTGTTATTGTTCGCCTGGATAATCACGAGACAAAATCTTTCAACGCCAAACGCCTGACCAGCTTTCAATTTTATGCCAGTGATTTAGGGAGACTGCGAAGTTTTTATTGCATGGAATTTCCTGACTCCGAGACGGGAATTAAAAATGTAGAGTTTTTTGAAGTTCTGAAAGAATTCAATGCCTTTGCTGTGTTGTCGAAAATTGATCGTTTAAAAACAGTGACACCATTTAATTTAGCAGGTAAACACAAGCCTAAAGCAATAGCTGACCGAAAGGATTTGAAGATCGTGCAAACTGAAACAGTATATTTTGTGAATAGAGATGGCCAGTTTGATCCATATCTTAAATTAGAGATTTTAGAAACAGATGGTGATATAGTAGATGGTCATGGAAAAAAGAAGCGCGTTATTGAAGCCGATGTATTTGAAAAATATACTACTGCGCATTTTGCTGAACTGAATAGTTTTGCAGGGCAAAATAAGTTATCCTTTAAAGACAAAGAAGATATAGTCAAAATACTGGACGAGTACGAAAGATTAATTGCAGTCCATTAGTTGAATAGGATGCTATGAAACACTGTCTGAAGATTTATGCAAAATTTATAAACCGCTTTGGGGGTGAATGCCTTGTTCTGTGCTTATAAGCTAAACACACGTCAATGGCATTATCGAAGATCAAAACAATCGCGTTCCTGCTTTTAGTTATGGTAGCGGCTGATAAAATTTATGCAGCACCCAATCTGCAGAATTATTACCCGGCATCCGGAACGGACAGTTTGAATTTACCGCCACTCAACAAATTCGTTGGCAAAGAAGTAGACGTTTTATTAGGACAGATCGATCCGCAGAACTACGAAAAATCATACATCGTTACCCCGCAGGGAATTCTGAACGGCATCATCGTGCGATTTAAGATCAGTGAGGTGACTCTTCATATTTATCTCGCCAATCCCAAGCCCTACAATGCACAATCAACAACCACTGCAGAGCTGATAAACAAAGACCAAATCAGTCGCATCGAAGTATATAACGAGAATAAATTTGTAACCGCGTTCAACCAGGAGTGCCTGACGAAGCGGTGAACACGTTTTTAGGTGTGTGCGTGTTTACGTGTGTACGTGTTTACGTGGAATAGCTGTGAGCCGCGAGAATAAAGGCAGGCATTAAGAAATCTTCCTTTCTGGTGGCCGATAGCTAGCGGCCAGCAAACAGTCTCGCAGCTATTCAGCTATTTCTATATCTTTGGAGAAATGAAACCCTCCTCTGCCATTCGGGTATTGCTTGCTGACGATGATGTGGATGATTGTTTGTTGTTCGAAGAAGCACTAGCAGAAATCCCTATAACCACCAGCCTGTCCGTTGTAAATGACGGAGAGCAGCTTTTGAAACGGCTGCTTAGCCTTGAAGCTTTGCCGGAAGTCCTTTTCCTCGATCTCAACATGCCTCGCATGAATGGGTTTGATTGTCTTCAGGAAATAATGCAGAACGACCGCCTGAAGAATATCCCAATAATTGTAATCTCTACATCGTTTGATCGTGCCACCGTGCAGCAACTCTTTGCCCGCGGGGTGCGCTACTATATTTGCAAGCCTGCCCGCTTTGAACATCTCAAGTCTGTTATTTTGCAGGGCCTGTCGTTGATTGTGAAAGAGCAGCAGGGTGAAATTGCATGGCATCAACTTGTGCTGAACCCGTAGTTTATCGATCGTCTTAACCCGTTTGTTATGAACTCTGAGATGCAGAAACTGATAGAAAGTAAAAACTGGGATGAGACACCGCTGGGAGCGCGGGAGCAATGGCCTTCTACGTTGACTACACTTCTCAGTGCCATGCATCACTCCAGGTTCCCGATGTTTCTGTTCTGGGGGCCTGAGCTTATCTCATTTTATAACGATGCCTTCAGACCAAGTCTGGGTATAGATGGCAAGCATCCCTATATATTAGGAAAGCCTGCTAAGGACGCCTGGGCCGAAATCTGGGACATCATCAAACCATTGCTTGATCAGGCGCTACGTGGTGAAGCCGTATGGCGTGAAGATCTTTTGGTTCCTTTCTATCGCAACGGCAGGATTGAAGATATATACTGGACGTTCAGCTATAGTGCCGTGCCCGATGAGGCTGGTAAAGCTGTGGGCGTGCTGGTAATCTGTAATGAGACGACAGATAAGATTCTAAACACGCAAAAGTTAACGGATAGCAATAACCGGTTCAGAAATATAGTATATGGCGTGCCGATCGGTATAACTATATTTCGTGGCCCGGAGCTGGTTGTAGAGTTGGCCAACAAGACTTACCTGGAAATTGTTGACAGGAATGAAGATGAG
>DJFR01000165.1:3382-23837 GCA_002432545.1 Flammeovirgaceae bacterium UBA5867
TCACTGAAGCGCCACGGTGGTTTGGAAGATACATACTTCAACTTTGTATACCATCCGTTACGCGAAAGCGATTCAACTATATCCGGTGTCATCGTGGTGGCAACGGAAGTTACGGAGCAGGTTCGTTCCAAGTATAAACTTGCCGAGAGTGAACATAAATTTCGGGAGATGATCATGAAGTCGCCTATACCGATGACGATTTTCCGCGGACGCGACTATGTGATTGAACTTGCCAACGCTGTTATGTTCGAGAAGATCTGGCGCAAGAAAGAACATGAAGTTATCGGTAAAAAACTGCTCGATGTTTTTCCGGAGCTGAAAGGACAAAAATACCCCGAGCTCCTCAATAAAGTTTACGAGTCAGGCGTGGTGCATAGCGAAAAGGAGTCGGTTGCTTATGTGCAGGGAGATGATGGNNCTGAAGAAATTTATACTGGATTATGAGTATGCTCCGTTGTTCGATGAAGACAATACGGTGTGGGGTATGTTTGTTACAGTAAATGATGTGTCTGAAAAAGTAGAAGCGCGCAGGCGTATCGAAGAAAATGAAGAGAAGCTGAACGTTGTTATTGAAGCCAGTGAATTGGGAATATGGGAACTGGATCTCCGCACGCGCGAAGGTATATATTCCGATCGTTACTTGCAGATATTGGGATACTCGGAACGCGTTACACTGGATCATCGGCAACTGCTGAATCATTTACATCCGGATGACCTCCCGATACGACATGCTGCATTTGGGCAGGCACTGAAAACCGGTAAACTGCATTACGAAGCACGCCTCGTATGGAACGATAAGAGTATACATTGGATAGAAGCCCGCGGCAAACTATTTTATGATCGTGACGGGCAGCCTGAAAAAATGCTAGGCACCATTCGCGATATAACGGAAGAAAAAAATAAGAAAGCCATACTCGAAAGTTTTGCTTCCGAGCTCGAAAAGAAAGTTACTGAGCGAACTGCTGAGCTGAAAGAAAACAACAGTGCGCTGGAACGCATGAATGAAGAGCTGCAGTCATTTGCCTATGTATCCAGTCACGATCTGCAGGAGCCGCTACGTAAGATCCAGACCTTTGCATCGCGCATCAAGGAGAACGAAAAACTATCGGAGAAGGGTACCGATTACTTTACCCGCATGGAGAAGGCCGCGAACCAGATGCAGGTACTCATCCAGGATCTGCTCGCATACTCACGCACAAGCACAACCGATCGGGGCTTTGAAGCAGTTGATCTCACGCATCTCGTCAATGAATTAAAGCATGATTTTGAAGAGATACTTCGGGAGAAGGAAGGTGTGATTGAGGCTATAAACCTGGGCGAAGTAAGGATCATTCCGTTGCAATTCAGGCAGGTCATGTTTAACCTCATCAGCAACTCACTGAAGTTTGCCGCACCGGATCGGCCACCCGTTATTCGTATCGAAGCGATCAACGGTATACATGCGGAAGACCTCAGTACTAAATTTACTCCGCGTGATGATCGTTACTATCGCGTCACCATCATTGATAACGGAATTGGGTTTGACCCGCTATATAAAGAAAAAATATTCGAAGCGTTCCAGCGACTGCACGGCAAACATGAATACTCCGGAACTGGTGTTGGCTTGGCAATTGTAAAAAAGATTATTGAGAATCATCGCGGCTATATTGAGGCTGTGGCAGTGCCCGATCGTGGTGCGCGGTTTGATATATACTTACCGCTTTAGTTCTGTGAACCGTTATCCGTTATCCGTTAATCGTTATTCGTGAGTATAACTTTATATGCAGTTTTAAATACAATTGCCCAAAGGTCACAAAGAAGACTCAAAGGATATTTCTTTATTATACTGGATTTTCTTCCAGATAACGGATAACAATTAACGGATAACGATCATGGAGCACAAAAACACACTAGACTTCCGCATCGAGAACATAGCACCGATTCTTTATGTGCAGGATATAGCCCGGAGTCTGCGGTTTTATGAAAGTATATTGGGTTTTACAAACGCCGATTGGGGTGACGACACCTTTACATGCATTACTCGTGATAACACCGGTATATATCTTTGTAAAGGAGCACAAGGTATGCCGGGTACGTGGATATGGATCGGCTTCGATGGTGATATACTTTCATTACATGAACATCTTGTAGCGATGGATGTAACGATCAAGCTCCCACCCACTAATTTTTCGTGGGCTTACGAAATGCAGGTTGCCGATCCGGACGGACACATCTTACGGTTAGGAACAGAACCGAATGTCCAGGAACCGTTCTTCGATAAATAAATGTAAACTGACCACGGATGGACAATTCGATTTCTATGAATGGGCAGTGAATGGCAGCCGTAGCGCTTCACCATTCGAAATCATGGTGTAAACCTGCTTTTTTCGAAATGGCATTGGGTTCGTTGTCCGTTACACGTTATACGTTAACCGTGAATCGTTAACCGTTATCCGATTAACGTGTAACGTATAACTTATAACGATTAACACAAACGAAGATGTTCCGACATAACCTCATGCTGATCTTCCGGAACTTTAAAAAGTTCAAGGGTACATTTCTGATTAACCTGGTTGGTCTCTCCACAGGCCTGGCCAGCACGTTGCTGATCTTCTTGTGGATAAATCACGAGATGAGTGTCGATAAGTTTAATGTGAATGATGGAAGACGATACCAGGTCTTACAGAATTCTTCCGAGAAAGGTATATTCGGTACGTGCGAATGTACCCCCGGTATATTAGCCAATACACTCGCGCAGGAAATTCCGGAAGTTGAATACGCGGCATCGGTTGTCCCGGCATCGTGGTTCTCCAACAAGGGCGTTATCAAAGTAGATCAGACCAGCATGCGTGCTGCCGGACAATTTGTGAGTAAAGATTACTTTCAGATTTTTCCGGTTGCGATCCTTCAGGGTAATGATAAGAATCTATTCCCGGATAAACACAGCGTAGTAATATCCGAAGAGCTTGCATTGAAAATTTTTCACACCACCGAAAATATACTCGGCCGCCCGATAGACTGGAACCAGGAACAGTTTATGGCTACGCTGCACATTACCGGTATATTTCAAAAACCGAATGTGCCGGTAAGTACACCGTATGATCTGTTATTGAACTACGAATACTTTTTTACCGAGCGTCCTGGATTGCAGCACTGGGGCAACAGCGATCCGCATACTTTTGTATTGCTCAAGACAGGCGCAGATGCCGATGTCTTCAATCAGAAGATAAAGCATTTTATGAAGACGAAGGACAAGGATATGAAGAGCGAATTATTCTCTCAACGCTATGCCGATAAATATCTTCACGGCCGCTATGCCAACGGTGTTCCCGCTGGTGGAAGAGTTGAATATATAATCTTGTTTGCTATCATAGCTACATTTATACTCATCATTGCCTGCATCAACTCCATGAATCTTTCTACTGCCAAAGCAGCACGGAGACTAAAAGAAGTCGGTATAAAAAAAGCAGTAGGTGCTGCACGCAGAAACCTGGTGTTTCAATACCTGTTTGAGTCGCTGATGATGAGCGTTATTGCCATGATCATAGCGGTGCTGATGGCAGACCTCTTGCTACCTGCTTTCAACATGCTTACTTCGAAACACCTGGTATTAAAGTTTGATGGTACGCTGCTCGCAGCACTCGCTATCATCACACTGGTTACCGGTATACTCGCGGGCAGTTACCCGGCACTATATCTTTCCGGGTTCAGTGCCATCACCATGTTGCGCGGTAGGTTTACAGCTTCCTTTGGCGAGCTGTGGGCGCGTAGGGGGCTCGTTGTATTTCAGTTTACCATATCGGTTATTCTCATTGTGTGTGTGCTGGTAGTTTACAAACAGATCAGGTATATACAGCATAAAAATCTCGGCTACACGCGCGATAACGTTGTACTCTTTGAACTCGGAGCAAAAACCGGTATGGACGAAAGTTACTTTGAAAGGGGAGGACCGCATGAGCAATATGTGAAGACTTTCATGGAAAAAGTGAGTGCTATACCGGGCGTTGTAAAGGCAGCCAATTTCTATCACGATCTCACCGGCAACCATGGCGGGCTGAGCGGTATAGATTGGGAGGATGGTGATGAAGATGAAGACGTTGGTTTTTCGAACCTGGAGGTTGGCTATAATTTTCTGGAGACACTGGGTGTAAAGATGATTGCCGGACACTCGTTCTCACAAGACTATAGCGATGATCGTACAGGCGTAATCTTTAATAAAGCTGCTATTGAACGCATGGGTATAAAAGATCCCATTGGTAAAACCATAACATTGTGGGGAGATAAAAAGACCATCATTGGTGTTACTGATAATTTTCATTTTGAATCGCTTTATGAAGATGTCAAGCCGTGCGTTATACAATTTGAACCGCGCAGTGAACGGATCATGGCTAAGATCCAGGCGGGACGTGAGCAGGAAGCTATTGGCAGGTTACAGGCACTGCATACACAATATAGTCCGGGACTACCCTTTGAATATCATTTTCTCGATGACGATTACCAGGCGCTATATATAGCTGAGCAAAATGTTTCAGTGCTGTCGCGTTACTTTGCGTGCATTGCCATTGTTATCTCGTGTCTTGGGCTGTTCGCGCTGGTGGCGTTTACTGCCGAGCGAAGAATAAAGGAGATTGGTATTCGCAAGGTACTCGGGGCAACGGAGTTTGGTATTGTACTGCTGTTGTCGGCTGACTTTACAAAGATTGTTCTGGTGGCAATCGTTATGGCTATACCGATCAGTTATTTTATAGCAACGGCATGGCTCGATCATTTTGCTTTTCACATCTCGTTACACGGATGGTATTTTATAGGAGCCGGTATAACAGCACTCGCCATTGCCTGGACCACCGTAGGTATACAGGCACTGCGGGCCGCGCGGATAAACCCGGTAAAATGTCTGAAGGATGAATGACCGCATCTGGACATTTTAAAAAAAAACAGGATTATCTGTAACTTTTAAAGAAGTTGATGGTATTTGGATAGTTGTGTTGTGTGACAGACCAACAACTTGAACTTGTTATGCGATCCTTCCTCTAAACAAGCTATGAATACTATGTATACCAGTTATTTCAAAGTCGCCTGGAGAAACCTCTGGAAGAACAAGACTTATTCGTTTATCAACATTGGCGGACTCGCGGTTGGTATGGGTGTAGCGATACTCATTGGTCTGTGGGTATACAATGAGTTGCAGTATAACAAATACCATACAAACTACGAACGTATTGCACAGGTCATGCAGCATCAAACCTTTAATGGTGAAGTAGGTACCCAGGAGGCTAACCCGGCCGTAATGGGTGGAGAGATCCGTTCGGTATACGGCAGCGATTTCAAATATGTACTGCAGGCCTCCTGGAATTTTGATCATACGCTAACGGTGGGCGATAAAATGCTTCTGATACCCGGAAGCTATTTCGATGCCGAAGTGCCCCACATGCTTACGCTTGAAATGATATACGGCACGCGTGATGGATTGAAAAATATGAATTCCATTCTGCTGTCTGAGTCAGTAGCGAAAACGTACTTTGATGATACTGATCCCATCGGAAAGACATTACGAGTTGACAACGATGTGGACGTTACCGTTACCGGTGTATATAAAGATATACCGCATATCTCATCCTTCAGCAATCTGAAATTTATACTGCCGTGGTCGCTGTATTTAAGTCAGAACGACTGGGTGCGTAATATGAAAAATCCGTGGGGAAGTAATTTCTCCAGGACCTTTGCTATGATTGGCGATCATGCCGATATGGAGAAGCTGTCGGAAAAGATACGCGATGTCAAGTTGAACAAGATTGGTGATGACGAAAGACGCTATAACCCGATCGTCTTTCTGCACCCTATGTACAAGTGGCGTTTATACTCTGATTTTAAAAATGGAATTAACAATGGTGGACGCATTACGAACGTATGGCTCTTTGGTGTTATTGGTGCATTTGTGTTGATCCTGGCCTGTATAAATTTCATGAACCTGAGCACTGCGCGCTCCGAGAAACGCGCGAAGGAAGTAGGTATACGCAAAGCTATAGGTTCCATGCGCAAGCAACTGGTGGTGCAGTTCTTCAGTGAATCTGTGTTGATTGCGTCACTCGCATTTCTGGTTTCCATTTTACTGGTAGTGCTTATTATACCTTCGTTCAATACCGTGGCCGATAAGCAGATTGCATTGCCATGGCTCAACCCAACGTTCTGGCTACTGGGCATTGTCTTCACATTGTTTACCGGCCTCGTGGCGGGATGTTATCCTGCTTTATTCCTGTCATCGTTTCAGCCGGTTAAAACATTGAAGGGTACATTTCGCGTAGGCCGGTATGCATCACTGCCGAGAAAGGCTTTGGTTGTATTGCAGTTTACAATTTCTACAACACTGGTTATCGGTACAATTGTAGTATATAAACAGATTCATCACGGACAGAGCAGACCGATCGGATATAGTAAAGATGGCCTTGTCAGTATAGGCGTAACCGAAGAAGTACATAAGCATTTTGATGCCGTGCGTACAGAACTGGTAAATGCTGGTGCCATTATAGAGATGGCAGAATCGGGAAGTCCTACAACATCGGTATGGAACAGCAACGGTGGGTTTGATTGGGAAGGTAAAGATCCGACTCAGGCGGTTGACTTTCCGAACAACGCAGTGTCTCATGATTATGGTAAAACCGTTAGCTGGAAGATTAAGGAAGGAAGAGATTTTTCACGCGAGTTTGCATCCGACTCGAATGCATTTATACTGAATGAATCTGCCGTAAAATTTATAGGACTGAAAGACCCAGTCGGAAAAATTATCCGTTGGGAAAATGTACCCTTTACCGTTATTGGTGTTGTGGAAGATTTACTTGTAGAGTCTCCGTATGCACCGGTGCGACCTTCCATGTTTCATCTTTCAACCCACACCGAAAATGTATTCCTGTTGAAGCTTAATTCTTCCGCAAATGCGCAGGAAGCCGTGAGTAAAATTGAAGCTGTCTTCAAGCGCATAAACCCAGCGAAGCCCGTAGCTCCTGCATTTGTAGATCAGGACTATGCCCGCAAGTTTGGTGATGAAAGACGCCTCGGTACATTATCAATGTTCTTTGCTATACTCGCTATATTTATTTCCTGTCTCGGATTATTTGCACTGGCATCTTTTGTTGCCGAGCAACGCACCAAAGAAATAGGTATACGGAAAGTGTTGGGAGCATCGGTATCAGGTTTATGGCGCATGCTGTCGCAGGACTTTGTCGTGCTCGTGTTTATATCAAGTTTACTTGCAGTGCCCATCGCGTATTATCTGATTTCTAATTGGCTCTCCAACTACGAGTACCATACGGATGCTTCGTGGTGGATTTTTGCTGCAGCGGTTTCAGGAGCGCTTCTTATTACATTGCTTACGGTAAGTTATCAGGCTATCAGGGCTTCGCTGATGAACCCTGTGAAGAGCCTGCGAACCGAATAATATCCAAGAGACAATCAACTCATAAAAAAGCCGGCTATAGGTATATCTATAGCCGGCTTTGCTTTTTTGTCGGGCATTATTATTCTTCCAGCACTTCGAGTGCAGCTTTCTTCTCCAGTCGTGCTTTAATGAAGTATATAATGATACCCAGTGCAATGATGGCGGTTCCGGCTGCAGCCATTTTTATACCGGTGGCGATGAGAATACAGATCCACATGCTAATGGCGATATATACCGGCCACGGATAGAACGGCATCTTATAGGGGAAGTTCTTTCGTTTGGTATTACTCAGCGATAGCAGACCAATGGCCTGCCCTATAAATTGGACAAGGATACGCATGGCCAGTATAGCACTGATTACATCGCTGAGCCGGAAGAGAAGGCTGAATATAAACGCGACAGAGCCTAGGAACAGAATCGATACATAAGGAAAGTTTCCGTTAGGATGAACACGTGCAAAAAATTTGAAAAAGGCACCGTCCATCGCAGCCGCATACGGTATACGGCTATATCCCAGCGTAGCCGAGAAGACAGACGCAAACGCCACGAGTAAGATGAGTGCTGTTACAATTTTACCGGCAACCGGTCCGGCAAGCCGGTGCATAAAAACGCTGATCACATACTCACTGTCTTTTGCTTCGTGCCAGGGGATAACGCTTACAATACTAATGTTCATGAGCAGGTATAGTATAAATATACCTGCGATGGAGAGGTACATGCTGCGCGGTATATTTCGGGCAGGATCAATGATATCGCCACCCAGGTGACAGACATTATAGTAACCGAGGTAGCTATAGACACTCTTCACGGAAGCAAAACCAATGGCAGCAGCAAAGGCATAATTGATAGTAAGACCATCGTTCATGGTTTGTAGCGGCATCAGGAAATTTCCATAGGAGAGTCCCTGTATGATGATCCAGAGTATAGTTCCGATAACAACAATCCATAGCAATACACTGATCTTTCCTATATCTTCAATCTTGCGGAAAAGGAGGACTACGATGAGTATAACAACAGTACCGCTGATCATTTTACTCTGCCAGTACGTTAATGGCATGAGGTAGGCGAAGTACGATGCAAAGCCAATAGCCGCAGATGCAATTACAAGCGGAGCCTGAATCAATGTTTGCCATACAAACAAAAAGCTCATCAGTTTGCCGGATTCTTTTTTCGCGTAGGCTTCTTTTAAGAAGTTATAGGAGCCACCCGCCAGCGGAAAGGCTGCCCCGAGTTCGCTCCAGATCATGGCATCGATAATGGATAAGACGGCTCCGGCTATCCATGCATATAAAAAATAGGGGCCGTTCATAATGCTGATCACCATGGGCAACGTGATGAACGGACCAATGCCGACCATGTCGGTCATATTGATAGCGGTTGCCTGTAAAAGTCCCAACCGTCTTTCCTTCAACGGTTGCGCCATACGCGTAGAGTATAAATCATAGTTTCAATTTCGGGCGTGATCTTTGGCTAACTGCGAATGTCGCCCAAAGGTTCAAAATCCCTGTGACAAAATTTACTGTAGGGTGGAGGGTATAGCAACTGCTTCTTCGTGCAGTATTTGGGTGAATGGAGCGAAGTTGTTATGAGAGGTGCAGGAAGAACTGTTGCCGGTGGCTAATTTTATTCGCCTGCAGACTTTGACAATGTAAAACCGTACCACGAGCCTGCTATTAATACAGGCAGGCTGCTTACGGTCGTCATCCATGCCAGCGGTTTCGCTATATATAGCATGAACCAGTCTGCCGGCAAACCAGTGGTGACAAGCGTTGCGCCTAATGCCAGGAGCGAAGTTGTAAGCGTTGAATATACTACAACAAGTAAACCCGTTCTATAGCTGATATAAAAACAACGTTGCCTGTTTTGGTGAATGGCTTTGCCTGCCTTTTTTCCAAGTAAGTGCGAAAAGATTATACTCAGCATGGCGAAGCCAGCAATATCAAAAATAGCCAACAGACTGAATGACCATCAGCAGAGACTCCATAATGCCAGACGATGCAGCAAATGAAAACAAGACGATGAGCATAATAAGTTCTGAACCAACGGCAGCTTTCATCGCGCAACGTGATCCGACTGAAACATACAATTTTTTACTTTCTGACATAACAATTGATTAGGTATAGAAAGATCAGAAAATAAGTTGTCAGTTGCAAGGTGGGCGGACTTAGGAGTAAGAAATAAGAAGTAGGGAGCAAAAAGTCAGGAATAAGAAGTAACGTATAGGACTTGTTTGAATTTGGTAAGTATTGGTTTGAATTCTTATAGAGCAAGCGAGGTATCGCGTGGTACTTTTGTATTGTTGTAGCATTTGCGTCCTATAGTACTGCGTGTATTTTGCTATCTTTAATTCAGGAATTTCTCTATGCAAAGTGTTTTTATCCAATACGTCTACCTCATTTTAATTATCATTGGTTTGGTCATGCTGGCCGGCAAGCTGAAGACTGCTTACCCGATTGTGCTGGTGCTGGGCGGACTGTTGCTCAGTTTTACAAATCTCTTTTCAAATATCACGATTGATCCGGAACTGATCTTCTTTATCTTTCTTCCTCCTTTACTATACGAAGCTGCCTGGCAAACTTCATGGAAAGAATTCTGGAAATGGAGACGCGTGATCACGAGCTTTGCATTTCCCATTGTTATTATTACTTCGTGTGTCGTGGCGTTTGCATCGCATGCACTTATACCGGGTTTTACACTTGCGTTGGGATTTCTATTGGGAGGAATTGTATCACCACCCGATGCTATATCTGCCACTACAATTATGCGGCAGGTGAAGGCGCCAAAAATGTTAATGAGTATTGTAGAGGGAGAAAGCTTGTTGAATGATGCATCTTCGCTGATTGTATTTCGTTTTGCATTAGCAGCGACTGTTACAGGACAATTCCATTTGTCGGAGGCAGTCGGAAGTTTCTTCCTTGTTATTACGATGGGTACTGTTATCGGTATAGTCACTGGATTGATCTTCTATGCTATACATCGCTGGTTGCCCACCACACCGAGTATTGAAATTATACTGAGCTTTCTGGCACCTTACTGCATGTATTATTTTGCAGAACACTTTCATTTCTCCGGTGTACTGGCCGTAGTTGCCGGTGGACTTCTGTTATCCAGTAAACGGCATACCATGCTTACGTACCAGGGGCGTGTGCAAGGCTCTAACGTATGGTCTACAATAGGTTTCATTCTCAATGGTATAGTCTTTTTGTTGATCGGTCTTCAACTGCCCTATATAATTCATGAAATGGAAGAAGCCAGTCTCACGCAGGCTATTCTATACGGACTTGTTATTTCGGTAGTGCTCATCATCACACGCATTTGCTGTACACTGGGTGCGGCTGCATTTACACGATTTATGGGACACTATATTACAGTGGCCGAACGTAACCCCGGATGGAAAATGCCTTTTGTGTTTGGTTGGGCGGGTATGCGTGGCGTTGTGTCGCTGGCCGCTGCGCTTTCTATACCGGTACTTGCGCAGCCGGGACAAGCTTTTCCCTATAGGAACCTGATACTGGTAATTACATTCATTGTTATATTGGTAACGCTTGTCTTTCAGGGGTTGACATTACCCTGGGTTATGCGCAAACTGAATATAGCCGGTAATGGTGGGGGAGATCATGACCAGGAACAGGAGTTGCTCATTCGAAAAACAATAACTGAAACATCGCTCAATTTTCTGGAGAAGTCATATGGCAGTGAACACGAATTGAATCAACACTTGAAAATACTATCCGCAAAGCTACGCACTGATCTGACTATATTTCAGCAGGATGTTGAAGCCTTTAACAGTGTCAGTAAAAATTTCCTGGTGCAATACCATGCTATATATTTAGCCGTGCTTGATGAGCAACGAAAAGCCCTTCACCAATTAAACCGGAAGGAAGAGTATGATGAGGACCTGATCCGCAAATACCTTTCATTGGTAGACCTGGAAGAAACTAAACTTCGCGAGGTTTCATTTAGTTAATTCCATGTTTCTTCATACACTTATGTATTTGTCAGGCGGTATGCAGTGAAGGTTGTTATATCAATCAATTCAAATGAAATTCTAACCCTGACTTGTGAACGAACCTCCAGGTGCCTATGTTCTAAGGTGACAAACCTAAATATGAGGAATAAATCATAAATATGAGGAATAAATATAGCATGCTGGAATATTGTAAAATGATTATGCACAAAATTAGTTTTAATGCATACCTGTTTAGAAAAGAATATTGGAAAAGTCTTGCGCGGTTGTCGCAACAGGAGAAAAATAACTTTAGAATGTGGGTGTATAGAACCTTTAACCCCGCATTGGTAAGCCTGCTATATGTATAAGTGTTTTTATATATGGTCCTTACGATCCGCTGATGTAAATATGCTGAAGATCCGCCAGGCAATCGCTAAAAGACTTTGTATCCTACCATAAACTGATACCATACTAGCCGATACTCCGGTGTTATGTCGGCATCGTCTTGCCGATTGGTGAGCAGATCCCATCCCAACCGTGAGCCGATCACAAATCGTTGTATGTTAAACTCGGCTCCAAACGTGATACACAGCGTATGGGTTCGATATACATCGCTATTGAATTCTTCTTGCAGTGATCGCGGTACATCACCAGAAAAACTGTAGCGTTGCTTCAGCAGGTATGAATACTGCGGACCGGCCAGCAGCTTAACAGAATTTGCAGGCCTAAATGCTACCAGTACGGGAATGTCAAGATAGGTAGCCCTTCGTGTAACGGTATAGCGGACCGCCTTGAGTACACCATTTGCTTGCAGGCACCGTTGCGATACCAGCACTTCCGGTTGGAGCAGTATATATTTACCCAGCGGAATTTCAGCAAATATACCTCCGGCAAAACTCACACGTGGTTCAGTGTCAAAAACTTCTTCCGCTATACAATAGGCACTGGTAATATTAATACCTGCTTTAACTCCGATGTTCCAGGTTGTGTTTATATGCGATATGACAGACTCCGTGGTATCGGATTGTGCCTGGCACCCTGGTAGCATGCAAGTCCATAACAGTATGACGATTACTATTTTTTTCATGTTTATGGTTGCCAGCAGGCAATGCAAATCATACAACCTGTTCTGTCATGAAAACAGATCGCACGATTCGCATGTGCCTTTGGACAATCTCACTACGAAGGACGTATAGATTTCCCTGAATTGTATTACGCAAAGATTGGAGATGTTTACATAAATCTCACCTCCATTTTATATGTGTGATTTGTATAATTATTCCGGATTTCCATGTAATGCCTATCACCCGGGAGCTACGCATCTTTGGTGCGATGCAAATGCGTGAGCAGTACGCAAACGGCAAGCATAATGGATACTATATACACCACCGCTATCACCGATGTTTTCAACCAGGCAAACTACGCTGACATAACTGAGGAACTGGTATTGTTCAGGCAATCAGCAATTGCTTTACCCTGTTCTTATAAAGCTACCATGTTAATATCGTTTGTGAAGGATCACATGATCCGCTCGGACCTGGTGCGCGCCTATCCTGAACTTGTTTCGCATATTACGTCACGGCAGACCGCTGTAAAGCATTTGGAACGCTTGTTCGAAGCTTGCCGCGCCAACATCGCCTTTCAGAAAGACTTTGAAATATATATCAGACATCAGCTCGAATAGAAATCAGAAAAAATAAAATGGAACTTGCGGTACATTTCAATTGCTATCTCGTGGAGGGTAACAGCGAAAAAACAGTTTGCACGTTTAAAATCATCGTAACGGAGAACAAACAATATCCCTTTCACTTATACCGACTTGAAAATATCATTTTGGATCAATGGTACAGGCTGGCGATATATACCAGTATGAATGAGGCTATCCGAATGCTTCTTCAGGAGCTTTTTTCTGCCGACATAAACAAAGCAATCCACTATGGTCAGTTGGTTTTGAACACGCAGCCTATTCTTAAGAAAATAATAAATGGAAAAACATCCCTTTCTATAGCCACTACAGACCACCGGGAAATGACCACACCCGATTTTGATTTTATACTGGAGGAGCTTATCGAAAATCATAGTCGGCCTATACAATAGTTTATCCGGGATTTTCGGATAAACGATCGTCACATCATTCGGATAAAATATACCCGGACGTGGTTTAACCTGCCATGAACAAAAAAAATACCGGAGGGTTTTAAAACCACTCCGGCCTATAAACCACAACAAAGAAGTGTTGGTTTACCAACGTTTCTTAAAGCTGCTGCCACCACCGGAGCGATTTCCATATCCACCACCGCCATTAGAATCTGTCTTAGGGCGTGCTTCGTTTACTGATAGATCTTTACCCAGAAAATTAAAATTATTGAGCTCGGCTATAGCCTGTTGAGCAGAAGCCGTGTCTGGCATTTCTATAAATCCAAAACCACGACTGCGTTGAGTCATTTTGTCGAGAATGATTTTTGCCGATGTTACTTCACCGTGCTGTTCGAATAATTCTCTCAATTCGTTGTCTGTTGCCTTGAAAGCAATGTTTGATACATAGATGTTCATGATTAAAAAAAGTTAAATGTAATTTTATTATACAGGGGTAGTGAAGCGCTGCTATATTTCGATATATTCTCAGTTAAAAGGATGCTCAATTACTTCGAGGTTATTGCGTAACACCCGGTTAATATTTTTCAAGTGTCCTTGTTCTTCGCGATCGCATAGCGACAAAGCTATACCCGACAGTCCGGCTTTACCTGTGCGGTTAATGCGGTTTGTATAGGTTTCTGCTGAATCTGGTAACTCATAGTTAATAACGTTCGGAAGATCGGCTATATCTATACATCGCACAGCCTGATCGGTAGAGACCAATACCCGTGTTCTGTTGGTAAGGAAGTTTAATAAACTGCGGGAGCGTTCGTTTGGTGACTGATCGCCATGAAAGGCTTCTGCCGTTATACCGGATCTGTTCAATCCTTTGGCCAGTTTGTCAGCACTATATTTTGTGCGCGCAAAAACAATTGTGCTGTTTAGTTTGCGCTCAGTTATAATGTGCTTTAGCAGCGCGGATTTTTTATGGCGTGCTACATGATACACACCCTGGTGTATTGTAACGTCATTGGTTTTTGTAGCGCTTATCATGAGCATTGATTATAAACGTTTAGGGCGCTTGTGATTTTCACAGGATACCTTTAAGGACTTTTGCAAGCTTTATGAAAGCGGTGTTAGAAGAAGCTGCTATAAATCCAGTAATTGAGGAGAGGATTAAGAAACTCCGAATTCTATAGAAGAGAATATGGGGTGAATTAAAGAATCCGCAATTGATGATGTAAAGGTAGTTTAAATAAGTCGTTTAACCTATTGAAGTATCAGGTATTGCGTTAAACGCGTTGGAAAGGATCGTTACTATATAGTGGTGGATAACATACTACAGTACATTGTATTTTTATGTACTGTAGTGTAATGCTTAATAAATGTTGCTGCTTATTTATTGACAACTTGTACTAACCACGGGGCCCGTTTTACAAGTTCAACTTCATTGCGGATGCACGTGAAGCTCTCCTGTGTGGTGCTATATTTGGACGAAAGCAGCGCATCAATCTTTTGTGTTAGCCTTTTCATCAGGTTATTGGTTGAAATATTCTTTCTTTTCATATCAGTTTTTTAAAGTGTAATTAGAATGATAAAGGGCTATTAGGCAAGCTTTAACGGATTTGTGGGCGTTAACTCTCTTTCGAAGTAAGCAAGTTGCTTGCTTTGCTCATCGCCAACAACAGCGCAGTAATAAATACGCTGCATATATTTAACAATGGTAAGCTGTAATGCAGGATTTACCTTAGCCGTAACACGTGTACCTTCCGGATATAGGTTATCAGAGTTTGTTCTATAACTCATGGTCTGATGTAGTTTTACTATTGAGTGGACGGAGAACAACAGTACAGATTTTATAGCGTTTCTATAACGAGCTGAAGTTCTTCTGCCGGTATTGATAATTTAAATTCAAGCGCAGCCAGCATTTCTGTTTTTCTGGTCTCATCAAAATTCAGATCAGCGTCTGATAATTTGGGGAACTGCTTTTTTAGTTTTGCTTTCTGCGCTTCCCACCTGGAATTTGCTTTTGGTGAAAATTGCGTTGCTGTCATGTTGTTGTATTTAATCAAGCCGCAAGGTGGTGTTACAACCTGCTTTTTTCGTTATAGTAAAAAGCGAAAGAGTTACATAATTCACACTTTTTGGAAGATTGGTGTTTGTAATAATGATGACAGATGACTTTAAATGCACTGGAATGTTACATTTTCGAGTCATATGAACGATTAACGCATGATTATACGTTGAATAATTATATACCCAGCAGGCATGTTAAAATATACTTTTGATACTACCGGAAATTCATTCTTTAAACCCTTGAAGCAGAAAGTAGATAATTACTTTGCTGAACATAAACTTCATCCGGCTGGCAACGGCAGGCTTTACTGGAAAAGTTCAATACAAGTGCTTTTGGCTGCAGGGTTATACACATGGCTGGTATTCTTTACACCAGCTGTGGTTGTTGCTATACCGCTATGTATAGTGTTGGGACTTAACCTGGCCATTGTAGGCTTTAATGTAATGCATGAAGGCGGACATCAGAGCTTTTCGCGCCATGCGTGGGTAAATAATCTATCTTCCTATTTTCTCAACGTGCTGGGAGGTAATTCTTATTACTGGAAGATAAAACATAATATTAACCATCATACCTATACAAATATAGAAGGTATGGATTCTGATATTGATGTAAAACCTTTCATGCGTCTGCATGAAGATCAGCCTCTGCGGTTTTACCATCGTTATCAACATATTTACTGGGTGGTACTCTATAGCATTTCATACCTGGTATGGATCTTTTATGAAGACTTTCAAAAATATATCAGTGGTAAAGTAGCTGTGAATGCAGCACGTAAAAAACTGTCGTTGAAAGAGCATATCATATTTTGGTTTACAAAGTTTATGTACGTTTCCACGTACATGGTAATACCGGTTATTGTTGTAGGCTGGCTGCCGTGGCTCATTGGTTTTCTTCTGGTTACTTTCACCTGTGGTATAGCGATCAGTATTGTGTTTCAACTGGCCCATGTGGTAGAAGGTGCACAGTTTCGTTCTGCCGGCGCACAAGACGAGTATAGCAGGCAGGAGTGGGCTATACATCAGATCCGGTCTACTGCAAATTTTGCTACCACCAGCAGGTACCTGCATTGGTTACTGGGTGGACTGAACTTTCAAATTGAACACCACTTATTCCCCCGTATAAGTCATATACATTATCCTAAAATAAGCCTGCTTGTAAAAGAGGCCTGCCGGGAATCGAACATACTATACCGTGAATACTCTTCTGTAATAAAAGCAATTACCTCGCATATTGTCCATTTGCGCAGGCTGGGCAGTGCGTGATGCTGCCTGGTATCGGGAGTAATGTTGTAATTTGCCGGGCACGACATTGGCGCGTCATGCTGTATCACCTTCAATCCAGACGCAATTATGAAATTATACATTAAATATATGGTGAGCCAGCGATGCAAAATGATGGTGCGGGATGAATTTGATAAACTGGGGCTGCGCTATACCATGATCGATCTCGGGGTGGCAGAACTTGTGGAGAATATGACTCAACAGCAGTACGACCAACTGAAGGTAAATTTACTTCAGTCGGGATTGGAATTGCTGGATGACAAGCGAAGTATTCTTATTGAGAAAATCAAGAATGTGATTACCGAGATGATTCATTATACCGATATGTTGCCGAAAACAAATTATTCGGATTATATCAGTGAAAAACTGAATTACGATTATACTTATCTGGCGAATATATTTTCCGAGGTAAAAGGAATTACCATACAGCAATTTATTATTTTGAACAAGATCGAAAAAGTAAAAGAATTACTCCTATATGATGAGCTTAACCTTACGGAGATAGCCTACAAACTTCATTACAGCAGTGTAGGGCATCTGTCAAACCAGTTTAAAAAAGTTACCGGTTTGTCTCCATCCTTCTATAAAAAGCTGAAGCAAAAACGTAATGGTAATCTTGAAAATGTGTGATATCTGTAATCTTGAAAGTTAATAGTGTAATGCCATTGCTATATTTTCCATCACCTTTGTCATGCAATTGTGCAAAACAATTTAACAACAATACATTATGGAAACTACAAAAAAACAGGAGAGTACTGCTTTCAAGATGAATGGAAATTGGAATGAACAGGCAAAAGCACTCCAGGGAGAATTTTCACAATTGTCAGATTCAGATCTTGAATTTCAGGATGGTAAAGAAGAAGAACTTCTGAAAAGGGTAGAGACCAAACTGAACAAAAGCCGCCAGGAAGTGATTGAGCTTATAACAAAAGCACAGTCAACTGAAAAGCAAAATTAGTCTCTCTTCTTAATCTATTTTACTCCTTTATATTTATAGTTGATGTTTACATTCGGCAGGTATAAACGCCAGCTGTTATTGTAGACCGCCCCCAAACCAAATATATATCGGAAAAGCAGAGCGAATTCGTTCTGCTTTTTTGTTAGCAACATTGTATGGTATAACAGCTTATGGCAATCGCAGCCCTGCGATCAGGTTGGATTATGTCCCTTTTTTCATCGTATGAGCCGGTTCAGACGGCAATTGAACTTTATTGGATTATTTGGCGTATCTTTGTTATTCAATTCCAATGAATCCGCTGAAGGCTATTTTCTCCTGAAAGATTATTCCTGCTTTAGATTTTATCAATTGAAGAGACACAGGTCTCAGTTTCGTATTATTCTTATTCATCTAATCATTTCTAACTATGAATTTATTCGTGGCGAATATTAGTCGTACCGTTACTGAAGATGCCTTAAAAGCATTGTTCAGTGAATTCGGCAAAATCGCGTCAGTTACGATTGTTACCGATAAATATACAGGAGAATCCAAAGGCTTTGGCTTTGTTGATATGTTTGATGATAACGAAGCAATGGAAGCAATCCGCAGACTTTCGCGCGCCAGCTTCTTCGGCAGCAAACTCGTTGTATCAAAAGCGAAACCCAAAACAAGTATACTCTAGCTACTATAATAATTCATAGAGGATAAACGTTCCCTTTGTAATAATGATATATACCTAAATATAATTAATGACAAGTAACACTGCCTTAACGTTTGCCAACACAAAGCGTGATTTCTCGAACACACTAAACAAAAGAGTAAACGACTATTTTAAAACAAAAGGTATTTCCCGGCACGGAAATACCGAGATGCTGGTCAAAACATGTTTTATGTTTGCTCTATATTTCGCTCCCTATGCATGCATTGTATTGGGAAATATTTCGAACATCGGTTTATTGCTGCTACTCACCGCAATAATGAGTCTTGGATTAGCGGGTATAGGATTGTCGGTAATGCATGATGCAAACCACGGAGCATACTCCAATAAAAAGTGGCTCAATACAATCATGGGATACTCACTTAACCTGGTTGGCGCTAATTCATTTAACTGGAAAATGCAGCATAATGTACTTCATCACTCTTTTACCAATGTACATGAAGAAGACGAAGACATAAGTCCCCGAGGAGTATTGCGTCTCACACCACATTCAACCTGGAAGCGTTTTCATCGCTATCAATTTATATATGCCTGGTTTCTCTATGGTTTGATGACGTTGGTGTGGTTGTTTATAAAAGATTTTGTACGCATTGTACGATATCATAGAAATGGTATGGCCAAGCGGAACAACGCCAATATTGTAAGGGAATGGTTTATACTCGTGGGGACAAAACTCATATACCTGGGCTATATATTTTTTATTCCCTTGTTTTTTACTGCATTACCCTGGTGGGTAATTATTATCGGTATAGTGGTGATGCATTATATAGCCGGTTTTATACTGGCTATTATCTTTCAGCCGGCACATGTTATTGAAGGAACGGAATTTCCGCTGCCCGATGAGCACAATACACTCGAAAATAACTGGGCAGTTCACCAACTGCATACCACAACCAACTTCGGAAATAAAAGCCGCTGGTTTTCCTGGTATGTAGGTGGATTGAATTTCCAGATTGAACACCATTTATTTCCGAATATATGTCACGTACACTATCGGAAAATCGCAGGTATTGTAAGGGAAACAGCGCTTGAGTATGGCTTGCCTTATAAAAGTGCCCGTACATTTGCTGAGGCTTTGCTAAGCCATGCAAGACTCTTGAAGCAGTTGGGGGTCAGGCCCGCATAAGCAGGCTGCTCTGAATCTGTTATAGTATATATACTTCATCTGGTACCATGAGACAGCTAAAAATCAACAGGCAATTGAGCAAGCAGTTTTAAGTTGTGGGCTGCAAATTAAAAAATCCCGGCTGGAGTATAATACACAGAATAAGGACAGAAGTTGCATTTGGGAAATACTGCGAACATGTTTATAGCAGCGACTTGGATAACTCCGGTTTTAACTTTTAGTGAAGTAAAATTTTGTCAGTAATTTTTACGGATGTATAACGGATATAGTATAATTATATGTACCTTTGAAGCGTATTAAGTTATTGGCGATTTAGCAATATTTCATTCTGTTAAATTATAATCATTCCTTCTGTTTCCGTCCCGGAAAGCGATCAGAGTAATTATCATGATATGGAAATCTGATAGCTTAGTACAAATAACACATTATTAATTTATGCAAGGAACAGTAAAATTCTTTAATGAGGCCAAAGGTTTTGGTTTCATTAAACCCAACGACTCTAAAGAAGATGTTTTCGTTCATTCTTCTGGTCTTATCGATGAAATTCGTGAGAACGATGAAGTTGAATATGAAGTTGAACGCGGTAAGAAAGGCTTGAATGCCGTTAACGTGAAACGTATCAATTAGTTCTATTTCAGACTGTAGAATAAAAAAGACCTTCGCTTCCGAAGGTCTTTTCTTTTATACGTGTTAGCGTTGCTGAACATCCAAAGTTTAAGGGGTTTGTATACTTACTTTGATACGAATAACTTAAATCGATAACTATCGATTCGCTCTAACCGACTTACTTTTCTTTCTATGAGAATCGTTATATCCGGATGTATGAAAAGATCATCCATGTTTTCGAGCTTAATAAAGAGAGTGAGATAGTATAGATCTTT
>DJFR01000011.1 GCA_002432545.1 Flammeovirgaceae bacterium UBA5867
ATCATTGATCCGGGTGTTGGCTCGGAACGTAAATCGGTTGTACTCAAAACGAAATCAGGACACTATATTGTCTCGCCGGATAACGGAACGCTTACGCTGGTGGCAGAGCATTTAGGTATAGAAGAAGTTCGGGAGATCGATGAAACGAGGAACCGGCTTCGTAATTCCGGTAAGTCTTATACCTTTCACGGTCGCGATGTATACGCCTATACCGGTGCGCGACTGGCTTCCGGAACTATATCTTTCCAGGAAGTTGGTCCCAAACTGAGCCCGCAGGTGGTACGCATCAATTACCAGAAACCGGTTATCGAAAACGGTGTTATAAAAGGAAATATACCGGTGCTCGATATACAATACGGAAACGTGTGGACGAATATCGATCAGGCACTGCTGGAGAAACTGGGTATTAAAGTAAACGACAAATTGCGCGTTACTATTTGCCATGAAGGTAAAGCGGTGTTCGAAAAAGATATACCGTACGTAAATACATTTGCCGATGTGCCGGTAGGAGAGAACATGTCCTATATCAACAGCCTCCTGCAATTCTCATTGGGTATAAATCAGGGGAGCTTTTCAGAGAAGTATAAAGTCAATAGCGGGGCTGCGTGGAGTGTTGCCGTTACAAAGGCAAAGTAACTCGGGAGTCTTGCAGGTACGTTTGAAGTATACCGGCCATGATCGTTATATACCACAACCGGTATATATATTCTAGTCACGGAGTTTTACGCGCAATACATACATATCGGCCGTCAGGTATAGTGTTTTCTCATCGGCACTTAACGCACAGTTTGAAGTTGCCTCCGGTATTTTGATTTTACCCAGCACTTTTCCTTCCTGGTTAAAGATCCACACACCACCCGGGCCGGAAGCAAAAATGTTACCCTGTTTGTCTACTTTAAAACCATCGGGTAAACCTTTCTCTTTCTTGGCATCCTCGGTAGCGTCATAGAAAATACGCGCATTGGTGACAGAGTCATTTTCGGCAAGGTCAAATGCATACCAGGTTGCTTTCTTTGAATCAGAGTTCGCTACGATAAAAGTTTTCTCACCCGGCAGAAACGCTATACCGTTTGGACGTGTGAGTGAATCCACCAGCAGGGTAGCCTTGCCTCCGGAAGCTTTATATACTCCGTTATGCGGAGTTTCCTTGGCAGGGTCTTCATCACTTTGTGAAGGTAGTCCATACGGAGGATCGGTAAAGAATACATCTCCGTTGCTGCGTACAACAGCATCATTCGGACTGCTCAGTTTCTTTCCATCAATGTTATCGGCAATGGTAATGAAGTCAGGCTTCGGATCATTTACCGGAGCATTCATATAGGCAACCCTGCGATCGCCATGTTGACAAAGTACAAGCTTGCCATCNNGTCAGGTATACCGACAGTCCTTTTTCTTCCGACCATTGATGAATAATATTTTTAGGAACATCCGAGAATATCAGGGTCTTGGTTTCTTCCAGCCACAGCGGGCCTTCGCTCCATTCAAAACCTTCTGCAATGATCTCCGGTTTTGCATTGGGAGAAATGATAGCATCCAGTGCCGGGTCTATGCGTTCAATCGATCCGATCGTTCTCATCTCGTTTTTTTTACAAGCCGTTAAAACAGTAAGCAGGGCGAGTGCTGATAGTAGTTTAGACTTCATGGATTGGTTTGAGTTTTTAAGTTGCCTTAAATTACACAATCCATCAAGACTCTGCAGACTCTTATGCAGACGGAAACCTTTATTTTATTATGCTAACGCTTCCCTTTTTCTCACCGATACACAGCCCGCTTAGTTTGTAAAAATAGACACCAGTCGATAGGTCCCCTCCGTCCCAAGAGTTGTCGTAGGCGTCTTGTCGGAAGAGTAACGCTCCCCAACGATTGAATATTTCTAGTGTGACGGGGAAGTCAAATTTTTGATCAATCTTAAAGTATTGATTACGGCCGTCTCCATTTGGGGTAATGACATTGGGTATATTCTTTAAATCAAAAACTGGTTTTGAAAAGGAGATTGAATCTGAATATTGACCACATGGATTCTTAAGGGATACCCAATATGTTCCGAAGTGCGTCACATCTAGTGAATAATCATGGGACCCATTTTGCCAAGTATACTCAAAGCCTGATTTATTTTGACCAGCGGTTAGTGTTTTGATTGGAAGAACACAGAGGACTTCATCTTCTCCAAGAGAGAATTTTTGAGGCGTTTGATAAAACTCAACGTCGATACTGTCCTTTCCAAGTTTACAGCCTTCGAAAACCTGAAGATAATATTTGCCTGTCTTCGTAACGGCAATAGAAGATGTAGTTTCACCTGTATTCCAAAGAAAAGACTTTCCGGATACATTAGAGATATTCGAATTAAGAATATAATTTGTTCGATCACATAGCACGACATCATTACCTAATTCTAACTGTATAGTCCCTGGTGAACTAGGTATGATTTCGATTTGATCAGGTATTCCAGTAGAGATTGTTGATTGCTGCCAAGTGGATATACTATTGTTCACTCGTCTTGATATTGAGCAGGGGTTGGAATCTGATCCAAGAGTAAAACTAAAGGTGTTCCCAGTATCATTACTTGCTACAAATATACCATAATATGGTTTGGTAATGTTTCCTGCAGTCAAACCGTTGGTTTGTGACGGTAAATTATTCACCTTGTAGATGTGAACTCCATATGGATTGCCTGCTATATTTTTTACGGCAAGATTGTCCATGGTAAGAGTGGTACTTATCCAGTTGGTTGCGTAAAGGAACATGCTTTCATCTCCGATAGGGGCTCCTGAAAAAATACGCTTAGGATTGCCCTTCAGTTGACCATCGAAGTGATTATTTGATTTGTCATATAGGACATTCCCTGTTGTCTCATCAAAATTCCAATACCCGATTAGGTTAGCTTCAGCACCAGTGAGTCGTTTGCACATCTGCTGTTTAATTTCGATATCAGTCAGAGCTTTATTAAAAAGACGAAGTTCGTCAATAATTCCTTTGAAGCGATAAACGATACCGTTTGAAAGGAAGTATCCGATCTTCGCTACATCATTTGGATAATTGGAAGCCATTGGTGAAGTTGATGTTCCTGTGAAAAAACCTCCTGCGTCTTGACCGTTAATGTATAATTGAATATTTCCCACGCCTTTAACAACAGCGCAATAGTGATTCCACCGACCGTACATATTATATAAGTCCATGCCCTTTCCTTGCCTATATATTGGGAGATTTTCACCTTTGCCGTCCCCTGTCTCAATTAATAAGGCAGACGGTGTCACTATGAACCAAAAACCATTGTAAAGGGGAGCGTTATCTTGTGTCACCAAAATTGGTCCTGAAATAGAGGAGGCATCTACATTCACCCATGCGGATACGGTAAATGGAAAAGTAAGGTCATCATAGATATTGCCGAGATCAACGTAATCGTCTATGCCATCAAATTGCATTGCATGGCCTGAACCAACGATATCTATTTGTGCGGGTAGTGTTGTCAGACGCAGGCAAAATACAACACCAAGTATTAATTTCTTCATGTAGTTATTGCCGTAAATATAATAAATAGGGAACGTATGGATTGTTAGACTTGATATTCCTCAATGTCGATGTAATTTCTTTTCTATCTTTGTAAAATTTTTTTTGTGATGACAAGCTTGTTAATCATTTGTTTTAATGATCTGAAGAACGATGCAAGAGTGAAGCGTCAGATTGAGTTTGTGAAAAATGACTATACTGTAACGGTTGCGTGCTTTGATGCGCATAAGGATGCAAAATATACACTTTATAACCTTAAAAAGACTAAACTCACGCTCTTCAGAAAGGCAATATCGTCCATATTTCTTTTGTTAGGCATTAATTCTATTGCCTATCGAATACTTCATAATTATTATCGATACATATCAGACTTAAGGAAAAAAGATTTTGATATAATTATTGCCAATGACATCGAGACGCTTCCTTTTGCGTTTCAAATAGCTGGCAACCGTTCTAAGATATTTTTCGACGCTCATGAATATGCACCACGTCATTTTGAGGATAGGCTTTACTGGCGTATCTTTTTCAAACGCTTTAATGTTGCTCTATGTCGTCAGTTTATTCCTAAAGTACATGGAATGTGTACGATTAACAATAGTTTGGCGAAGGCGTATGAAGATAGCTATGGCATAAAACCGGTCGTTATTACCAACGCCTCTGATTATTTCAATTTGAAACCACAATTGCGAGAGCAGTACCCAATAAGACTTGTACATCACGGTATCTTTACCGTGTCCAGGCAGCCTGAAATTATGATCGATATGATGAAATTGCTTGACGATAGATTTATACTAGATCTTATTTATCTTGTTCCTGAAAATTCATCATCAAGAACGAAGCAATATTTTGAAGATTTTAAGAAAAACGCGCAAGCTTCCGGACGCGTTCGTGTATTGCCGCCGCTGAAGAGCTCTGAAATAGTAAGTACGTTGCATGATCAATACGATATGGGAATTATTCTCGTACCTCCCGTCAATTTTAATTATGAAAATGGGCTTCCTAATAAGTTGTTTGATTGCATACAAGGTAGACTTGCCATGGCAGTGGGACCTTTGAAAGAAATCGCATATATAACAAGTTATTATAAACTTGGAGTTGTTTCAAAAGAGTTCACGGCTCAGTCATTGGCCGATGAACTTCGACCTCTGACGTTACCAATGTTAAATGATTTTAAAATGAATGCCGATGCTGCTGCATTTGAGATGAATGCGGGCTTTAATAAAAAAATATTACTCGATGCAATTCGAAAGCTTATTTTGTCTTGAGGCTCTGAAGATCTTTGGCAGGATTGCCCACTACAATTTGACCAGCGGTTACATTTTTTAAAACCACCGCACCGATTCCAATTACAGAATCATCGCCAACAGTAAGTTTATTTAACACAGATGCTGATGGTGCAACCCAGACGTTCTTTCCAAGTGACACGCTGCCCGCTATCATTGAATTGGCAATCACCATTGTATTCTCGCCAACCTCCACGCCGTGTGCTATGTGAACGAGGTTATCTATCTTTGAGTTCTTTCGAAGTATAGTACTACCAAGAACAGCCCTATCAATCGCTGTATTATTTCCTATTTCAACATTGTCTTCGATCAATACGTTTCCTATATGAGGAATAAACTCATACTGGCCAAGTTCGTTTTTTTCATATCCAAACCCTTCACCTCCTATAGTATTATTTGCTCCAATTTTAACATTGTCGCCAATGATTGTTCCTTTTTTTACAACTGTGTTAGAATCTATTATGGTATAATTACCAATTGCACAGTCTCTTTCAATTATCACCCCAGCCCGAATTGTAACATTATTTCCGATTTTAGCGGACGAATGAATAATGCTGTGAATGGAGATTTCAGGTATCTCAGGTTCTACAAAGAAATGCTTAACAACGTTCAAAAAATATAACCTAGGATTGTTTACAATCAGATATGTGCATCCATCATGAAAATTATCTCTTGAAACAAGTTGACTACAAATTATGCACCCTTTCATGACAGATGCAATCAATCCAGCATTCTTGTCCGATATCCAGACAATATCATCGTCACAAAATGTCTTATCGGTGGCACGCACAATATTTCTAACTGTTCGTGTTGTGTTTCCAATAATTTCTATGATAGGAAACCTCTGTATAATTTCGCTTACTGATATTTTCATTCTGCTTTAGAATATAAGTCTTATAACTTCAAAGGCCTCTGCGTACTGACAGCCAATTTGTACTCCTCGAGCTCGAGCGAGTGACGCCACAAATTCTTCTGAGATATAGTCTCTATGCTGTTGAGATACATAAGCTTTAAGAGCACTGCACTTCTTCTGTATATGATTTTCATTTAATTGAACAAAACAGCTTGTACTAAAGGTGAGATTGTTCCAGATGAGTTCGTAGCCTAAGATAGTTTTTTGCTTAAAAGCCCGAAGCCCCTCCTGAGCAACGGTGCTATGATCTTGATGGATATCGTTCAAAGATGGAAGTAGTACTAAATCTGGAGCTATTTGTTTTCGAAGTCTGATCAATTCCTCCAGAATCTCCTGCCGAACATAGTTGAGCTTTCGAACTTCATAGTTGTAGATGAGCAAATGATCCGAAGGAATACCTAGTCTTAGCGTTGCGTTCTTAACTTCTGTTTTTAAGATGTCTTTTGGAAAACCCTCTGGAACCGATTGCTCTGCTGTAGAAAAGGCTGCATAGTAGACCTCAGCTCCAGATTCGATTAGTTTAGCAACGGTGCCTCCCGCGCCAAGTTCTCCATCGTCTGTATGTGGTGCCAGAACCAGCACCTTTCTAAATTTGGTTATGTCCATTTAAAATTAGTATTAAACCCCCGAAAGTTATTACAGTTACTATGGATTTCAAATTAGGCGAGAGTTTCCAGTCGGAGTTGTTGCAGATACAGGGTGAGTCTTGCATTTAACCTCGTTGGTGCATATGTCCTATTTCCGAATATCCCAAAGGGTGCTAACTTGCTGACTTCGCTATGCGCATCAGTAAGAGTTTTATCAAGAGTTCACTTATCTATACACTGGCAGGTATGCTGCCGATGGCCAGTGCCATTATTCTGCTCCCATTCTACATTGAAAACCTGAGCACCGCAGACTATGGAGCGCTCTCGATTTACCTCGCGTTCTCGTTGTTCATCCAGATACTCACTACCTATAGCTTTGATACTTCGCTTTATATACACTTTCACGAATTCAAACACGATCCTGCAAAACTTTCATCCTTTATAAGTTCTGCCTTTGTGCTTATGCTCATGATCGGGGGCGGAGTAGGAGTGCTCTCGCTGTTGCTGGGCGATTTAACCTTTAGTAATTTCTTTACTAATAAAAGTATCTCGTTCTTTCCCTACGGTATACTCGCGGCTGTAACCGGAATCTTTCAGGCACTTTTCAAAGTACACAGCAACCTGCTGCAAAGTCGTGAGAGGCCTGAACTGTTTTTCTGGTCGAACCTGGTTTCGTTCCTTCTCATTGCAGGTCTGACTATTTTAGGACTTCAGTTATACCCGCACTCGCTCATCGGTCCTATAGGGGGCAGAATGGTGGCGGCTGTGCTGGCCGGTGTATGGGTGTTAGGGCGAATCTTTTCAGAGTTTGGTATACATTTTAATTATCCGCTGCTGCGGTCATCGTTTCACTTTAACCTCTATGCCTTTATCTATCAGTTGCAGCAGTGGGTTATTAACTATTTCGATCGCTTCATTATGCTCTTCTTCATGCCGCTGAGTGATGTAGGGGTATATGATTTTGGTGTGAAGTGTTTATCGGTAATCGAATTTATTCTCAACGGACTGCACAGCTCATTCTATCCGAAAGTAGTAAGCACAGTAGCCGCGCAAAAAGACAAAGGTTCTTCCGTAGAGATAAACCGGTACTACCACGGTTTTACTTCAGTGATTATGATTCTGATCTGTTTCAGCATACTGGCGTTTCCATGGGTGATTGAGACTTTTGTAACCAAGCCTGATTATAAACGCGCCATTGAATACTTACCCTATATAGCGTTGATATTCATTATCCGCCCCATGCGCCTGTTCTTTGCTATACCGTATGGTGTGTTAAAGTATACGAAGCCACTGCCCGTTATATATATGATCATTTCGGCTGTCAAGATTGTGTGTATGGTATTGCTGCTGCGCGATATGGGTATATATGGTGTAGTGCTTGCCTCTATACTGAGTGCAGCCATCGAAGTGCTGCTGCTGCGATACCAGGCACGGGAAAAATTCCAGTTTCGATTTAACCTGTTTAAGATTGTGCTGGCACCGCTGATTCTCTTTATACTCATTGCTGTGCTGGAACCCTGGCTGGGGGCAGAGCATCCGTATACGATACATGCTATATACCTGGTTGCCTGCCTGGTGCTTTTATACTGGGTATATCGGCAGGAGGTTAAATTGATAGACCCCCGTAATTTTATTAAATAGAAGTTCTGAAAACGACTACGTACTATATATGATTCGATCTGGTGTAACTAATTTGTTTCGTTCGCTCAATGCCAACCTGCTATACCGGTTGCCCTGGCCGGTAGAGAAAACATTGAAGGCAGTGTTGTTCATCTCCGAGAAATGTTACCGCTCGTGGATGAAACGTCCGCATGAGACAGAGCATATTCTTGTTACCAATATTGATAAGGATATTGCCATGAAAGTAGATGTGTCCAAAGCGATGGGCGCTGCATTTTACTGGATGGGCTTTCATGAACTGAATGAATGGCGCTTTCTGAATCGTTACCTCAAACCCGACATGGTGTTTGCAGATATAGGGGCCAACCAGGGAGAGTTTAGTTTGTTTGCAGCAAAGCGTTTAACAAAAGGTCGCGTGCTGGCATTTGAACCCGTGGATTTCTTTCATAACCTGCTGCGCGAAAATATTCAACGCAATCACTATCCGAATATAGATACCTTTCACTACGGACTCTCGAATGAAGCCAAACAACTTCCGATCTATATGGGACAGACCGGTGCCGGTGAACACGAAGGTCTCGCTACTATATTTCAGAGTAACCAACGTGCTCGATTCATTCAGAACATCGAGTTGAAAGTACTCGATGATCAGTTGCCGCAGCTGAATATACAGCGCCTGGACTTTATGAAGATCGATGTGGAAGGAGCGGAGATGCTTGTACTCAAAGGCGCACAGAAAACAATTGAACGCTTCCGTCCGCACATCATGCTGGAAATAAACAACGCTACATACCAGGCGGCCGGATATACCGTGCCCGATGTAATTGCATTCTTCAAAAGCCTGCGCTATACATTGAACGTAATGACGAAAAGCGGTACGCTAAAGCCTGTAACAACGATACCTGATTTTTGTAACGCTGTTTTTGTACCGGACGCTGCCTGATATACTATATGAAAATACTCATGGTCACTCCCTGGTATCCGGATAAGCTGAGCTTTAATTCGGGGGCATTCATTCGAAGCCAGGCAGCAGCGTTGAGTGACGAGCATGAAGTAGTAGTAATCTCGGCAAAAGTAAACTATAGCAAATTCGGGTTGTGTTCGTTCGAGAGTGAGAAGTCGTTTTACGGAAAAGTAGAAGAGCACCGTATCATTATCAATAAATCGCTTCCTGTTTACAACCAGTTGAATTACTGGTTCATCATGTTCTGGTATTCACGTGAAGTCATTCAGAATTTTAAGCCCGATGTTATTCACGCATCGATCGGATATCCCGGTGCCTTTTGGGGATGGCTGTTAAAACGATTGACAAACAAGCCCTATATTCTGCAAGAACACACGCGTGTTAAGAATAACTTTCGAAGTTTATTTCACAAGACATTAACCAAATTCGGACTGCGCAAAGCGGATGCACTTGTAGCCGTTGGCAAACGCCTGGCCACGGAGCTGGAAACACTTTTAAACCGAGACGTTACTGTTATACCGAATGTAGTAGAGGTCGAAAAATTTCAGGGACTGACAACAGCAAATGAAACTATAACGCAGATAGGTTTTCTCGGGGGCATGAATACTCCTGTGAAAGGATTTGATATTTTACTGAAGGCACTGGCTGGTATACCGGAAGGCTTTGTACTGCATATAGGTGGAGCCGGTACACTTGAAAACGAGTATAAAAAACTGGCTGAAGATTTAGGGATAGCAACCAGGTGCAGGTTCTACGGATTTATTCCCTACGAAAGTATACCCGCTTTTATGGAGCAGCTGCATTTTTATGTTTGCTCCAGTCGTTATGAAACATTCTGTGTCTCCCTGGTAGAAGCGATGGCTGCCGGCCGGCCGGTGATCTCCACGCGATGTGGCGGCCCTGAAGATTTTGTCAATGAATTGAATGGTTTGCTCGTAACGAATGAAAGTGCAGATGCCTTACGCGAAGGTATACAGCAGATGATGCATACCTACCCGGCCTACAACGCACAGGCTATTGCAAACTATGCTGTTGAGAATTTCTCGAAACAGAGTTTTCTGAAAAGAATAAACAGCCTTTACCAATCGGTTATAAGATGACCGGTAAAGGCTGTTGATATATTGCGTTTGATTTAAAACAGTTGCTATAGTTTGCGTGCAGTAACCAGTTTATATACCTCGCATCCTGCCAGCAGAAAGCATCCTAAACCATAATCTTCAAAGTTTGGAACAGATGTATAGGTTACCGGCTGACCGTCTTTCGGCTCTTTACCGGTGCCTTGTACATAGCCGAGAAAACCATTTTCATGTACGGCATCTTTTACCATGGCGTTCCACGATTTCGTCACAACCGGTTGATATTTTTTAGCATCGAGATACCCGTTATTAATGCCCCACGCCAAACCATATACGAACAGCGATGTACCCGTTGTTTCTTTACCACCATAATTGCCGGGGTCATGAAGGCTCGCATTCCAGAAACCATCTTTGCGTTGTATCGGCACCAGTGCTGCAGACATCGCTTTGAAGTCGTCTTCATATTGCTTGCGATGAGGAGCATCTTTCGGGATCGTGGCGAGTACACGTACCAGTGCAGCATATACCCAGCCATTGCCACGCGACCAGTAGCAATCTTCACCATTCGGTTCTTTATAGGGCGGATCGAAATCTTTATCTCTCCACCATAATGCATCTTTCGGATTGTACAGGCCATTGTCTCCGTGCTTGTCGCGGGTATACATATACATTTCGTGCATGCGCTCCCAATAAGCTGGTTCGTTATATACTACACCAAGCTGTGCAAATACAGGCATCGCCATCTGGATAGCATCCACCCAGCTCCAGTCGTCAACTTTTGTAGTGCGCATCATACTATCGATCGAAGCTTTGATCTTTTCAATTTTATAGGGCTTCGGATCCATCAGGTACATATCAATATAGGTTTGTCCCGCACATTGATTGTCAGCGTTGCGCGTATAGGTTTCGCCATCGCGCAAGTCCCATTTGTGAAAGTCAGCCCAGCGTGTTGTATAGTCGAGATCGGTTGATTTAGGATCAAGCTTGTAGAGCGCCATCAATCCTTCATAATATACTCCGCGTGTCCAGATGTTGCTCGCGCGCGATCGCTCGGTTACAATTCGTTTTCCTACATCCGGCCATTTATCCTGGAAGTATTTGTTCGTGCGGTGCATAACTTCCAGTATCTTGTCTTGTGCCGGTAATTTCTTTTGTGCCTGTAGCGTAATGCATAGCACCAGACAGAGTATCAACAGAGATGATCGCTTGCTCACGTGTGTCATGGTTGTATAAATGAAGTGAAACGTACCTCCAATGTAACAGTCGATGTGTCTAAAACTTTCAGGTAGTGTCCTGCATGTGCGTTGGCGGATGAATAAAAATACTTTTCTTTTTGTGCTGAATTGATGACTTTTATCGCATACCATTTTTAGCTATGAGAATCACGTTCAGTTTGGTGGCCTTTGCCTGGAGTATATTTTCTTTCGCACAGGGCGTGCCTTCAAAAAGTATAGATCGGTTTGCGCTGGTAACCCGCCACAACGTTGTGCTTACACAGGTTGATACACTCGGCTCGCTATCAGTCGGCAATGGAGAATTTGCCTTTACCGCGGATGTCACCGGGCTGCAGACTTTTTATGAAGAATATGATAATGGTATTTCACTCGGCACACAATCGCAGTGGGCGTGGCATAGCATTCCAACAGGTAAGAAATATACTTTAAACGATGTAGCAAAACTATATGAGTCGTGCGATGGTACAAAAGCTCCCTATGCCGTGCAACAAAAGGAAGGTATAGCCGGTGAAGCGACCGAAGCACTGCGGGCTAACCCTCATCGTTTGCACCTCGGGTTGATTGGCCTGGTCATGACAAAGACAAATGGCGATACAGTTGCACTGCGCGATTTAAAGAACATCCATCANNATAACCGTAAAGGTAACGACTGTTGCACACCCGGATGAAGATGGTATAGCGGTGCGGGTAGAATCTCCGTTGGTTAGCAGCGGACGATTGAAAGTAAACCTTCGTTTTCCCTATGGAAAGAACTGCCATGTTTGCCCGGGGTATGACTGGACTAAACCGGATGCACATCAGTCAACAATTGTGGCGAAGCAAAAAGACCTAACGGTTATCGAGCGAGTGCTAGATTCAACACGATACTATGTGCAGGTTACACATGCATCATCGGTTCTACAGGAAGTAAAGAGGCATCAATTTATAGTGTCACCCTATAAAAGTTCTTCGCTTGAGTTTACGGTCATGTTCAAAAAGGAAAATATAGCGAAGCCTGTATTATTCAAGACTGTACTGGATAAAAATATAGCTGCATGGAAAAAATTCTGGACAGAAGGTGCTGCTGTTGATTTTAGTGCGTGTACCGATCCGCGCGCAAAGGAACTTGAACGTAGAGTTGTACTGTCTCAATATCTTACCAGGATTCAATGTGCAGGCACATTGCCGCCACAGGAAACCGGTTTAACAATGAATAGCTGGTATGGTAAATTTCATTTGGAAATGCACTGGTGGCATGCAGCACAGTTTGCATTGTGGAACCGGGGTGATTTACTGGCGCGTAGTATGCCATGGTATACACAAACACTTCACAA
>DJFR01000152.1 GCA_002432545.1 Flammeovirgaceae bacterium UBA5867
TTCGAGTTTCTGAGGTTGTAACTCGCAATACCGTTCGCGTCCCTGCTCGCGAATAATAATGAGGCCACACTCGGTTAATATCTTAATGTGTTGAGATATAGCAGGGCGACTCACGTCAAATTGTTCTGCTATAGCATTCAGGTTTAGCGATTGATGTGCGATCAGAATCAGAATATCTCTGCGTGTCGGATCGGCTATTGCCTGNNGGTCATATATAGGTAAGTATTTACTTACAGATAAATGCGTAAGCGTTTGCTTACACTACAAACTTACAGCATGCACCGAGATTGCCTGAGGGCCTAAGGCGACAGAAAGCAGGTGAATTGCGACAAAAACCTAACGATGATCTAAAAATGCATCAACTCGAAAACAGAAATGATGCTATATATAGGTAAGAGTGAGATAAGATTAATTGATTGTGATATTGTATTTATATAGCAGGCCAACAACATCGGGTAACGAAAATTTTGCTTTGGCTATATGATTCGCTTCCGGATCAATTCTATAATTAAAGGCTGTTCTGAAATCAGCTCCATCCAGTTTTGTGTTTTCAAATGTTGCACCTTGCAGATCGCAGCCATCAAATTTCGCCTGCTGAAGTTCTGCTTCAATAAATTCTACATCGTGAAGTTTACAGGCTTTAAACAACGTGCTTTTGATTTTAAGTTTATAGAATGATGAAAAATTGAGTATACATTCTTCGAACGAAAATGACAGCAGCATTTTATGGCATTCGTCAAACCGCAGTCCCAGCAGTTTGCAGTTTTTAAACCTGGCATTGCGAAAGGAAGTGTTGCGCAGTTTAGCCATGCTGAAGTCACACGCTTCGAACCGGCATTCCGAAAAAATTATTTCAAAGAGATCTGTTCCGGAAAACACGCAGTTTTTAAAAACGCAGTTTTCGTACTCCGCTTTTTTCAGGTTGGTTTCTCTAAAATCAATTCCATCAAAAGTTTCGTCTTCAACCGAGGCGCGTATCATACGTAAAATATATAGTTATTATTTAGAAGCGATGTGCCCAAATATAAATCAGCAACGGGTTGTAACGAATGTCGGTGAAAGAATAAATGCGGCTTTATGCGTAATTTTTTTGAGTAGAAATCCGCTACCAAGACTCAACGGAAGGCTTACAGGACGGGAAAATGAAATTACTTAGATATTAAGTAAAATGCCTTTATATTCGAGGCCTTTAACATCTACATAACTCATACTTTACCTAAATCCTGCTTAATGAATATTAAGGGCCGTCTTATCGTGATGAACTTCATGGAGTTCTTCGTCTGGGGTGCGTGGTTGATCTCCATGGGAGGTTACATGATCGTTACATTGAAATTTTCGGGAGGTCAAGTCGGCAGCATTTATGCCACTATGGGCCTCGCCTCTTTGTTTATGCCTTCCATCATTGGTATTGCAGCCGACCGCTGGATAAATGCAGAACGACTATTGGGAATTTGTCACATTATTGGCGCTATAGCATTGTTCAACGCTGCCAATGTTACGGATTATGAAACCATGTATTTCATTATGCTTATAAACTCAATGTTCTACATGCCAACCATTGCATTGAACAACTCTGTGTCGTATGCGGCATTGGAGAAAGAAGGAATAGACGTAATAAAATTCTTTCCGCCCATTCGCGTGTGGGGCACCGTTGGGTTTGTGTTTGCCATGTGGGTAATTGATCTCGGCAAGTGGTCGTTAAGTCCTATACAACTTTATGTAAGTGCAGGTTCCGGTTTGCTGCTGGGGCTTTATGCATTTACGCTTCCGCCTTGTCCTCCAACAAAAATAAAACGCAGCAATTCATTTTTATCATACTTAGGTCTTGATGCGTTTGTCTTGTTCAAGAAACCTCGCACGGCTGTGTTCTTTATTTTTGCAATGTTTCTGGGTGCTGCCTTGCAGATAACCAATACATTTGGAGAAGCCTTTATTCACTCGTTCACGGCAGATTATCCGGATTCTTTTGCTGTAAAACATCCGAGTATACTAATGTCTATATCACAGATATCGGAGACATTATTTATTCTCACCATACCATTCTTCCTTCAACGCTTTGGTATAAAGAAGGTAATGTTGATGAGTATTTTTGCGTGGGTACTACGCTTCGGACTTTTTGGATTTGGAAACCCGGGCGATGGATTTATACTCCTGGTGCTTTCGATGATTATTTATGGAATGGCTTTCGACTTCTTTAATATCTCCGGATCACTGTTTGTGAAGAATGAAGCAGATCATTCTATTCTGGCAAGTGCACAAGGTTTATTTATGCTAATGACAAATGGTGTAGGTGCATTTCTGGGAGGTATACTAAGCGGTTGGGTAGTTGACTACTTCACCGTTGGCGAGAATCGCGACTGGCAAAGTATATGGCTTGCATTCGCAGGATATACTTTAGTGTTGGGAATTGTGTTTCCGTTCGTATTTAAGTACAAACATGAACCTGCTGCAGGCATTGCGGATAGGGCAAGAGTGGCGTAGACAAACACCAATACGATATACACAAAAGCCGGCTTGATATGCCGGCTTTTTTATTACGCTATGATCCGGCTGTAGCCGCCAGCCACAGCTTCACTACTTTTTTCAACGAAATCTTCTTATCGATTATCTCTTCTATGCTTTGAAATTTAATTATGGCTCTATCGGGTGCGAGCCATTCGAGAAGGCCGGTAGTGTCTTTGAATAGCGGATCTTTACTCTTGTTGTCTTTTACTTTGGCTCCACGGTGAAAAATCAATAGTATATAATCGTTTTTGCTCAGGTTGAATGTGATACGGTCGTCACCATTGAAACAGAAGCTGGGTGCATTCCATTTGATGTGCTCGGTAATTCTCTTATCTGCGCCAAGTATTATTTCCCGAATTTCCTCCACCGCTTTTTTCAAAGGGTGTTTGCTGGTCTGTATAAATTCTTTCACCTGTTCTGTGCCCGATGGTGCCTGAGCTTTTTTGCGAGGGGTCGTTGTTTTTGCCATGGTGTTATAAATATACACGATGCTGCTTTATTGAAGCAACCGTTTATACTTTACCCTCATGCTCATCGCGCCTCTTCCGTTCGGCCAGCAGATCGATATATACATTGAAAGCGTGTTTCATTACTGATTCATCCGCGGGCTCGATCATTACACTATATTTCTCAAGCAGGTTGAAGTAGAAATCATAGGTTGCGTTTTCTTCATCAGTAAAACCGGTGTAGGCGAGTACAATGCTGCTGAAGTCTGGCTGAAAGTAGCAGTCGTCCAGGCCGATCTCCCGAAGGCCATTAAAGAATCTGCGGCTCTTCAGCTCCTCTTTAATAAGGTATAAAAGAAGGTCTTTCTGCGCAGGAAGCTTTACCAATGGGTATTGAAGTTGTTTTAGTTTCATTTTTATCATTTTTTAATTCCATTAGCAATAATAACCAACGAAATTATATAAATAACCATTTACATCAATTTTATAATTTAATACATCATTAGCATGCTCAATATCAGCAATTTACATATCTATATATTTGCTTTCATTCAGACTCTATCAATGAAAAAGAAAGTTTTAAATAGAATCAAAGCTGTGTTGGCTGAAGAGGGTAAAACTAACAAAGAATTGGCCGATCAACTGAAGGTTGCCGAGCCCACCGTTTCACGTTGGTGTACTAATAAACAGCAACCTTCACTTGAAATGTTGTATGATATAGCAAAAGTGTTGAAGAGAGATGTGCGAGATTTTTTAGTATCATCCAACAAATAGTTTAAACTGTCTGCCTCAGTATATAAGGCACAATCATTTCAATAAGTTTTTTGATCTCACCTCTGGCGGAATCTCAGGAGAAACAACACTATTTTTCATCTGTAATAAATGAACGTAAATAGTGCAAAACCGCTGCTTACCATTTTAACCTGCTTACTATTAACCGCGGCATAAAAGCATATTTTTCAAATTTACATTCATGAATAAATTCCTAGCCTGCCTGTTACTACTAACAGTTGCAATTCCTCATTTACATTTTGCTCAAGAACTCACTAACCCGCTTGAAAATTTTGGCGACCATAGTGACGTGATTGACACCCGAGAACATTACACTAAAAAAGTTAAAATTGTTGATGGAGAAATCTTCTTTTTAAAACTAAACAGAGATCCTTACGCCAACGCTATTGTAAAAACGGATCTCAATTTCCATCCTATTTGGGAATACCAACTTCCTGCGGAAACATTTATAAAGGGAGAGTTGGTATTTGAAGACAATTCGATTTTATTCTTCTCAAAGCAACATTCAAGTAACGACATTAAGATTAATCGTCTTAACAAAAAGAACGGACGTTTAATAAGCGAAGAATTGTTCTATCAACAAAACAGCACTACTGTTTTCATAGATGATATGGAAAATAGCAAAAGGGTATACGCTTGCAAGTTTAACGAAGACCCTGATGACATGTTAAACTTGAAAAACAGAGAGTCGCTTAATTTATCATACTACATTTTCAACAAAGCAAAGACAGACATAACCGCAGGGAATTTTTCTCTAAACACAAGATTCTTCGCACTCTACAATTATGAACTTGTCGACAATATCATTTACCTGCTTGGGTTTGAAGTAAATGACAGCAAAGAGAAAACCGCAATAGCCATATACTCATATGATATTGAATCAAAAAAATTAGATAAAAATGTGCTTGGTGCAATAGATGGCAAATTGGATGTGGAGTTTGTTGCCTCAGCTTTTTCGAAACAATCAGTAACTATTGGAACATTTGTCAAAGACGGCAGGGACAAAACTTTCCGGTTAACAAACTATAACTACAAAACTCAAAAAATCACTACGCACGAACTTGAAGTAGAGAAAGCTGATAAAGAAGATCAATTCGCTATATACACAAAGGATTCAGACGCCATCGCGGTATATCTACAAAGGGGAGTAGGAAACATATATACAGCGAGAATCAACACAGAAACAGGCAAGCAGGTAGGAGAAGCGAATCTACCACTGAAAGCAAAACTCTCATGGCCGAGAATCCGAATGCCCTTATTTTTGAAGGACGGCAAAATAATGGTTAACATTGAAGTTGCTGCTGTTTACGGAGATTATCAACGCTCTTCACTCGCGACTAAGGAAGTCTATTATTATTTATTGGACACCAATGGGAGCTTGTTAAAAGCTGATAAAATTAAAAAGGAGTCATACTATATGGGCTCCGGTGTAGCAAAGGACTATTGGTACTTTCTAAGCTTTACGTGCCTGGAAACTGATGCTGGAGTATACTATTTCTACAAGCCGGGCAAGGCTCCTGTGCGCTATACATTAATTGATCATTCAGGCAACAAGATTAAAAGTGATATACCTTTAACAAAATCGTTTCACTACTTAAAGAAAGATATGATTACAGATATGGGGAATGGCTCTTATCTGTTTTTTGGCGAGACCGAAAAATGGAACATGGATGGCTTTCTAAAGGGTGAGGTGATTAAACTTTACTAATTGCCACAAACTAAACTCCGGATCTATTATGGTCCGGAGTTTTATATTTGATACTGTCTGATTTCAGCCTCGTTGATATACTTCAACTGGTAACGGTCCTCCTAGAACTCCCGCGGGCATTCTCCAAGCCGCTCCTTTATTTTCGATTCAGAATATTCCAGTAAAGTTATATTTTAGCATCCTTAGATTACATCTGGCATGCACGAAGCGCTACGACTATATATCAACAAGTATACATCTTCCGAAATCTCTGATGCTGACTTTGAGACTGTTAAAAAGGCATTTACACCCAAACACTTCCTCAAGCGGCAATTCTTTTTGCAGGAGGGCGATGTATGCAAGTATACTGCCTTTATTGTAAAGGGTGCCATGCGTCAATACTCAGTCATTAACGGGGTAGAAAATATTGTATCGCTTGGTATTGAGAACTGGTGGATGTCTGATCGTGAAAGTTATTCTATGCTGACACCTTCTCAATATAACATTGATGCTGTTGAAGATTGTGATGTATTGTTAGTAGGCTATGAAAAAATGCTGCCCCTTGCAGAGTCCATACCGCTCATCGCCCGTATGATAACGATGATGGATCAGCGCCATTCCATCGCCATGCAGAAGCGAATTCATAATGCTATAAGTCTTACAGCCGAAGACCGCTTTCTCGATCTCATGAAAACTAACCCCGTATTTCTTCAACGCTTTCCGCAGAATATGATTGCATCTTATTTGGGTATAACACCCGAGTCACTAAGCCGCATCCGGAAGAAACTCGCAGCGAAATAAAATTCCTGCCCGCAGATGCCGCAGATAAATACATGAACAAAAACTACAAGGCCAGCAGCTTCACCCTATATAGCTAGCTATAAATCAAATCGTAGCTGAAAGAACATAAACACATACACACCTAAACACATAAACACGTAACGCATCCACACTTAAACACATAAACACGTTCTTAACATTTGTCAATCGTACTTCTTACCAATTGATATTTAATGCGCGTGGCCTCCTGCCGATGTTTGTGTTATGAAAAAAACACAACAACGATCTGTTAAAGGAAGCTATAGTGGCATGAACTCGAAAGTAGGAGATCTTTTGGTGAACCGTTTACTTCCCGGTTCTCAAGTTTATGCTGTTGGTCCGTTTGTATTTCTGGATCATCTTTATCCTACCGAACAAAAAGCAAAAACACCAACACTCCCTTCGGGCAAGTTTGCACATCCCCATCGTGGCATTGCTACGTTCTCCTATATATTTACCGGTGCACTGGAGCATTTTGATAGTCATGGTGGCCATGGTATAGTTGAAGCTGGTGGCGCGCAATGGATGAAAGCAGGCAACGGTGTTGTACACGATGAACACAACAGTCCGGAGTTTCAGCAAACAGGCGGTATACTTCATTCGCTTCAATTCTGGATCAACCTTCCTGCTAAAAATAAAGCAGAAGCACCTGACTATCTCGCATTGCAACCCAGCGATATTCCTGAAATAGAATTACCGGATCATGCGGGTACCCTGCGCGTTGTAATCGGTAGCATTGGCGATAAACAATCGCCCGTGAAGACCTATAGCGATCAATTTTTATATCACGTTGTTCTGCAGCCCAAGTCAAAATTTACGCTTGCTATGCCTGCAGGACAGGAAGCGGCTGCGTTTGTTCCGCTAGACGAAGTAAGTATCAACGGCAGTGATTATGGAAAGAGTGAGGTAATCTTCTTTCGCAACGAAGAAGGTGAAACAGAGCTCATCAATAAAAATACACACGCGGTTGATCTTATACTCTTTGGAGGTGAGCGTTATGCAGAGCCTATTGTTGCCGAAGGTCCTTTTGTTATGAACAATCGTAACGAGATTGCGCAAGCCTATAAAGATTTCTTTGACGGTAGGTATGGCGAAATAGACTATAAAAAATTGAGCGGCCAGGTATAGGGCTGCAGACTTAACAAATGTCAAGTCTCTTTCTTATCCTTTATCATTTAAAAACAATTGCCAGTACGGCAATTTTGAATCATCAAAAACAACAACAATCAAAAATTTAATATTTATGAAAACTATTCAATGGACAATCGACTCAGCACACTCTGAAGTTCAGTTTAAAGTAAAGCACCTTGTTATCAGTACCGTTACCGGAAGCTTTACTCAATTTACCGGCACTATAGATGCCTCTGAAAATTTTGATACTGCAAAGATCGCTTTTGAAGCAGATATCAACTCAATCAACACCAACAATGAACAACGTGATGGCCACTTGAAAGGAGCTGAGTTCTTTGATGCTGAGAAATTTCCAAAGCTGTCATTCTCTTCTGTAAACTTTACCAAAGATGACGGTGACTATACATTGGAAGGCGACCTGACTATAAAAGGAGTATCGCGCAGAGTTAAGCTTGCGGTTGAGCATAATGGAGTGACTAAAGATCCATGGGGAAATGTGAAAGCAGGCTTCGAGTTGGTTGGTAAAATCAGTCGCAAAGATTTTGGTCTTACATGGAATGCGTTAACAGAAACCGGTGGAGCTGTGGTGAGTGATGATGTAAAACTGATTGCCAGCATACAGCTTCTGAAACAGTAATTTTAATTCGATATACTTCATTATGAAAATCGGAATTATAGGTGCCGGTGCCATAGGCAAAGCGTTTGCCGGGCATGCTACACGAGCCGGATATGATGTAGTGATCAGCAATAGTCGTGGACCTGAGTCACTCACTGATCTTGTAAAAGAAATTGGTAGCGGTATCAAAGCCTCAACAACAGCAGAAGCTATACATGCAGATGTAATTTTCCTTGCTATTAACTGGAAACAAGTGCCGCAGGTGGTTGATGTGCCTGAACAATGGAAAGGAAAGATTGTGATCGATCCTACAAATGCCATTGCATTTCCTCAGTTCAAACCCATTGATCTCGGCAACAGAACATCAAGCGAGATCATCCAGGAGTTGATACCGGGAGCACGCGTAGTAAAAGCTTTTAATACATTGCCGGCCGCTATACTTGCTGCGAATCCCAATGAGAGTAACGGGAAGCGTGTCGTATTTATATCGGGTAACGATGACGAAGCTAAAACTGTTGTTAAAAGTATAATTAACAAAATCGGCTTTGCGCCGATTGACCTAGGTCTTCTTTCTACAGGAGGGAGACTCCAACAATTCGGAGAGCCACTGGCCGCTCTGAATCTGCTGAAACTATAAAGTGTTACAACAACAAAGTATATATACTTTCTTCATTGTCCAAAAGGCAAGCGAGGAAAGTATATATCATTTTAAAATTAACATAAGAAACAAACGAAATAACGGCCAAAGATTCCTAACTTAGAAACGCCTGCTAACCTGCCGTCATGTGAATAGATAGTAAAAAAAACCACTCTAAACTTTTACTGCTATGGAAAAGACCAACATCAGAACGGTAGTATTCATCACGGGCGCATTCGTGAGCCATCACGGCTGGGACAACTGGAAAGTATATTTTGAGGAAAAGGGTTATCGGGTTATTCTTCCTTCGTGGCCAGGAAAGGAAGCTCCGGCAAACGAATTACGGCATGAGACAGATTCCAGAATTGCCTCGGTGAGACTGAAAGAAGTTATCGAACACTATATCAGCATCGTGCAGGAATTACCGGAGAAGCCTATACTGGTTGGCCATTCTTTAGGCGGACTTATTACGCAGATATTGTTAGAGCGAGGGTATGCCTCTGCAGGTATAGCAATTGATTCCGTTGCCCCGCAGGGTGTTATTCCTACTCAGTTAAGTTTTTATAAATCCACCTGGAAAGCATTGGGATTTCTTACCTCCACACGCAAGCCTTACCTGATGTCGTTCGAAGACTGGCAATATGCATTTACCAACGGCATGTCGCTGGATGAACAGCGTGCAGCTTACGATGCCTATACTATACCGGAATCTAAATTAGCGTTGCGCGATGGACTAACCAGTGTTGCCAAAGTTGATTTCAATAAGACACGCGGTCCATTGTTATTGATAGCAGGTGAAACCGATCATACTATACCACCGGCATTGAACATGGCCAATTATAACCGGTATAAACACAATGCTTCTATTACTGATTTCAAACTGTTTGAAGGTCGTAATCATTTTATTTTAGGACAGTCTGGCTGGGAAGAAGTGGCAGCGTACACGTTGAACTGGATCGAAACGGTATATGAAGCAGTTCCGGAAGAATTCGAAAATTTATTCTCATAGTATAGATATACTTGTAAAACACAAATAAGAAAGGCCGCAGATGATGCGGCCTTTCTTATATATAGCATTCCCGTACCTAATCTTGTGCCTTATTCTTTAACAATACAAGCTGACCGTGGTGATAGCTCATGTGTGTGGTTCTGCTGATGAGAACGTTCAGCTTGTTTCGGTGAGGTTCTTTTGCAAAGTCTTCCGGCGATACAGCTTCGTGGCGCGTAAGCCAAGCTTCAAAATCAAGCCTGCTATAATGTTGTAGCAACAAGTCGTTTATTTCACTCCATTGTTTTTTCAAATCAGCAACCGAAGGAAATGAATGGCCGGACTTGTCTGGGCTCTTTACAAAAATCTGTTCCAGCTCCGGATATAGTTTCGTACCAAACCCCAGCAATGGCAACAGGGCATCGTGCACGGCAACCATGTGACCGAGAATATATATACCTGTATTTTTACCGGGAGCAATTTCCTTCCGGAGATCGTTCTCTGAAAGGCCTGCAACAAGATCAGTAATGCGGTCAACCTGGGTTGTCCACGATTTAAGAAGAACTTTTACAGCCATATCTTCGGCTGTCAGGTGGTTAACAGTTTCCATTTTATGTTATAAGTTTTTGGGTTTCCTGTTTTGAAAGCAGAAGCAAAGCTGAATCACTTTTATTCTGTATGTGTTTCATACAAAGATCCGGTAACCATAGTTCCTCATAACCGGAATTTAATTATAACATAACAGCAAACCGAACACTCAGAACAGGTTCTTCACATTAAATGTATTATAAAACCTAGCAGTGAATTATACAGGCTGAAGTTTGAGGCCTATCACGAGAATATCATCAGTTTGTTCACGATCGCCCTTCCACTCTTCTATAGTTCTTTGCAGAATGTTCATCTGCTCAGGCATAGGCAATTGATGGATTTCCAATAAAAGTTTAGTCAACCGCTTCGAGAGGAATTTACCGTTATCCTTTCCGCCAAACTGATCTTTATATCCATCGGAAAACAAATACACAACGGTAGGCTTATCTATTTTTACCTGGTGCTTTTTAAAGAGAAAAGCATGTTTGTTTTTTACACCACCAATGGAATGAACATCGCCCTTGATGTGAACAAGCTCACCATTCTGAATATATACTAACGGATTTTTCGCACCAGAGAATTCAAGCATCTGCTCGTGTTGCCTGTATATACACAAGGCTACATCCATACCATCATTGTTACCGGTTATCTCCTGGCGCAAGGCCGTGCGAATTTCATGATCGAGTGAATCAAGTATTTTATTGGTATCAGTAACTCCGCGATTGATCAAACCATTCAGGGAATTTATACCGATCATCGACATAAACGCCCCGGGCACCCCGTGTCCTGTGCAATCTACTGCAGCAAATGCTATATCTGCATGCTTTTCGTGTTTAATGTCTGATATCCAGTAGAAATCTCCGCTCACCACATCACGTGGTTTAAAGAGTATAAATGAATTATCAAATATACCGGGATGCTGATCAAGCTTCGGCAGCATAGCTTCCTGAATTCGCTTCGCATAATTTATACTGCTCTTGATATTTTTATTTTGCTGATCGATCTTCTCATTCGCTTTCAGCTTTTTTCTATAGCTGCTGATCAACACAGCAATCAACGCCAGCGAAAGCAGACTGCCGCCCATTATTGAATTGCGTACCAGTGCCTCATGCTCAATGCGCGACTCCTGTTCTTTGATGCGTATACTTGCGAGCTCTTTATCTTTTTGCAAGAGATCAATTTCCATTTCGCGATTCTTGCTAATCATCTCCACTTCTTTCAACGAATCTGCTGTTGCCCGAAGTGAACTCTCCACCTGGCGGAGAGATTCATTGGTTTGCTGTAAGATCTTGGTTTGCTCGGAAAGTTTAGATTGTGCTGCACGCGTTTCATCACCAGCTTTTGCTACGTTTTGTTGTAGCTCTTTCATTTCGCGTTTCTTCTGCTCTTCTGCCTGTTGTGATTTCACAAGCAAATTATACTGCGCAAGGTATTCAGACGATTTTTTCTTGTTGCCTTGTCTGCTATAATAATCTGCGAGCAACTGATAAGCTTTTTGCTGAAGGAGAATGTCATTTTCAGTAAGTGCTATCGACAATAATTCGTCTCCATATTCTATTGATTTCTTATACTTCTCGCCCTTTGCATAACTGGCTGCTATACTAAAAAGCGTTTGCTTTACCTTCTCAGCATCTTTCAATTGGCGTGCTATAGCGAGCGCACTCTCAAAATTTTCCTGCGCCCTTGTGTATTTTTTTAAATCTGCATTGGTAACACCCAATTGGTAATATCCGGTAAACAACAGGCTCTGATCTCCTGCTTTTTTAGCTTGTGTCAGCGCGTGGGTAAAATAATCAGCGGCTTTATTGAGCTCTTTTGATTCGGTATAGATGTTAGCAGTCTCAATGGCGTACTGTGCTGCCTTTTTATAGTCTTTACTCTTAACGGCCTGATCGTATAGCTTGATGCTCTCGGCTAAACGAGGTTGTGCCTGACCGAGCGCCAGGTGCGACACACCCAAACACAAAACGATACCAATCCAAACAGATTTAGTACCTGCCGATAGTGAAAGCGTACTCTCCCACCACGTGAACCGATTATTGCCAGACATATAGATAGATAAGCAATTTTGCGAACTTCTTATGATTTTGCTTTGTGTAAGCACTTGAAAAACTTACATGGGCAAGTTGAGAAGCTACCCTATGGTAATTGAGCGGCAAAAGAAACCGAATTGCTTTCGCCAAAGCATAATGGTGAGGTAAGCGAAGGCCGCTACGCATAGAATGATATCACGTTTCGATAGAAGATTTGGGCTCCGTTTGTAAATCTCTTCGAACAGAAAAGTCCGAAACAGATCAAATGGTTACTATAAAAGTATATTACTTTTGCGCATGTCCAAAGTTTAATTGATATATAAATACCAACTGCTATGATCGCAACCCTTGTACATGTGTTTGTAAAGCCACAATTTATTGATGCCTTCATTGAAGCTACACGAATAAACCATGAAAATTCAATAAAAGAGGCTGGCAATCTTCGTTTTGATATCCTCCAGGATGATCAGAATCCTGGTAAATTTATTTTATATGAAGCGTATGCTACCGCGGAAGCTGTAGCTGCACACAAGGAAACACAACACTATTTTACCTGGCGTGATACCGTAGCACCATGGATGGATAAGCCACGCGAAGGTGTAAAACACAAGCTTTTATTTCCTGCATCGAAATAAATACTACCATGATCTCTTCATTTGCTTTTGCTGCAACGCCTCAATTATACTTTGGGTCCGAAAAAATTGCAACACTCTCCTCCGTGTTAAAAACATTTGGATCAAGTGTACTACTCGTTACAGGAGCACGTTCGTTCATTTCTTCTGCATCGGGCTATAAACTTTTGGAACAACTTCATGTTGCCGGCTATACCGTTGAACAATGTATCATTGACCAGGAACCTACGCCTGCCATGGTTGATTCGGCTGTTAATCGTGCTGCACATATACCTCCTCCTCATGTTGTTGTTGCTATTGGTGGTGGCAGCGTATTGGATGCAGGCAAAGCCATTGCAGCTATGCTTCCATTACATGATTCTGTAAAAAATTACCTGGAAGGTGTTGGCACGAAAACACACCCCGGAGTAAAAATTCCATTCGTTGCTATTCCTACAACAGCCGGAACGGGTAGTGAAGCAACCAAAAACGCAGTGCTGTCTGAAATTGGTGAGAACGGGTATAAGAAATCGCTTCGTCATAATAATTTTGTTCCGGATATAGCGATCATAGATCCCACACTTACACTCACCTGTCCACCTGCCATAACAGCCGCGAGTGGCATGGATGCTTTTACACAATTACTGGAGTCGTATCTGTCAACTGCTGCCAATCCAATGACAGATGCATTGGCATACGAAGGACTAAAGTATATTTCCACCTCACTGAAACAGGCTTACGAAGATGGCTCCAACCTCTCTGCGCGTACAGCCATGGCGTTGGCCTCATACCTTTCGGGAATTACATTGGCTAACGCAGGACTTGGTCTTGTTCACGGTTTTGCGTCCGCTATCGGAGGATACTTCAACATTTCACATGGAGTGATCTGCAGTTCATTGATGGCACCCTCCAATAAAATTACCGTACGAAAGTTACGTGCTGAAAAAAGTAATGACGCTGCACTGGCAAAGTATGCTGCTATAGGTAAGTTATTCGCTGGTATTGAAAATAAATCTGATGCGTATTATACTGATTCACTACTCGCACACATCGAGAGTTTATCGCACGAATTGAAAATTCCGACTCTGAAAGCAAGTGGCATTGCTCCAACTGATTTTGAAAAAATCATCAGAGCGTCAGACAACAAGAACAACCCGGCTATACTTCATAAAAAAGAGATGGAAGAAGTGTTGGCGATGGCTTAGCAGACTACAACTCACCATAAATAATCTTCATGGCAGAGTCGCCTTTCTTATAATTCGGACCGGGTTCCGTGAAGAACTCATCCAGAAATTTTAAGTTTTCGATTTTTGAGACATTGAATAGAGGCTCGCGTTCGCCTCCTCCAGAGAGTTGATGCACGCGAAGTAATTCCGTGTCTTTTGTTCCTATACCATAGCACTGCGGTTCAACATAGCGCACCTTGCCATTGTAGATAAATCGCATACGCTGTTTTGTTTTGATGGCCTGTACAATGGAAGTATTCACCACTACAATATAGGTATATACCTGTAGGCGATAAAACAAAAGGCCCTTCTTTTGTTATTAAAAGAAGGGCCTCAACGCTATGGCTACTGTTGCGTGTTAGTTGCGATCCCAGAAAGCAGGAGGTTCAATTCCCAGAGAGCGGAGATATACATATCCTTGTCCGCGGTGGTGTATTTCGTTATCAACAAAATAAAGAATAGTCCAGTATATCTGTCCTTCATAAAGGCCAAAGGCAAGGTCATTTTCCTGAAAACGATGTGCCGGGATCTTTGGCCAGAGCTCGTTGATCTTTTCGGTGGTCTCATCCCAAAGACGAAGTATATCTGCTTTTGTAGCAGGTGCTTTTCTGGCAAAAAGCGCATTCACTTCATCACCTTTTACCCAGTTTCCGGTAATCGAACCCTTCAGTCCTTCTTCGGGCATGGCCAGCATTTCCATAACAAGATCAGCGAAAGGTCTCATGCCGCCAATCGAGTATGTGAAAAACTTGTCTTCAGGGAAAACTTCAATCGCTCTTCGAGTAAGTCTGCGGTGACCTTGCCAGTGTTCCAACAATTGTTCAGAAGTAATAACCGGAGTTACTTTTGCCTGAGGTTCAGCTACATTGTTCATAATGCTTTGGGTTTAAAGTTTCTAATTGTTGCGTTTAGTGATACAAAGAAATACACACCCAGTGACAGCCTTATGTCAGGTGAATTCAATGATTAAAAAAATTCAAAAAAAATTTATAGCTGTCAGGATGACATTCATTCCAACCAAGAATTGATAACATGGTTCTAAAAGCTGTGCTAACAACAGTATCACATCTTATTTCTAAATTAGCAGCATTAATATCCTCTCAAAACCAAACTTTTTTAATAACCCACGAGCAATGAACGTAAAATCAGGGGCGGCTCAGTATTTCAAGGATATCAGATTCTGGATTATACTCTTCTTTATCGTACGATTATATGGTATAACATTTCCCCCGCTGGAGGTTGGTCATAACTGGCGCCAAACCGATGGATTAATGATAGCGCGTAATTTTTACGAACGTGATTCAAATATTTTTTATCCCACAGTAGATTTGGGCGGAGAGAAAACAGGCATTGTAGGATGTGAGTTTCCGTTGTTGAACTACTTGGTATACCTGGTATCGCTTGCATTTGGATACGAGCACTGGTACGGAAGAATTATTGTCTTAATCTTTTCTTCCATCGGTGTTTTCTTCTTTCATAGGCTTATCCGAAAATTCTTTGGAGAACCGGCGGCATTTAATGCGTCTATTCTATTAATGGTATCATTCTGGTTTTCGTACTCTCGCAAAAATATACCGGATGTATTCGCTATATCGCTCTGTATAACAGGTTTATACTTTGCCTTTGAATATTTTGAAAAAGGAAAATGGAAACACCTCCTTCTCTATTTTATACTTGGCCTACTGGGATGTCTCGCTAAAATTTCAGCAGCAACGGTGTTAACAATTCTGCTTCTACCGGTACTCGATAAAGCAAATCCACTATTCCGGAAGGCATGGCTTGTATCTTTTTCTATTGTGATACTAGCAGCTATATATGGTTGGTATTTTGTCTGGGTACCTTACCTTAATGAAACGTATGGCTTAGCGGGGCATTTCTTTATGGGAACGACCTTTCATGAAGGCTGGCAACAGGTAGTGGCACACGGGTCTGTTATCTTAAAACGTTTTTACGATACCCCTATGAAATATACCGGCTTTGCTGTTTTTGCAGCAGGGCTTTTCCTGGTTATCCGCAAAAAACACTGGATTGTTTTAGCCGCATTCCTGTTACCGTTCATATCGTATCTGCTCATCATCATTAAAACAGGAAGCAGTATTATAGGTGATACATACTATGTAATAACGGTTGTTCCATGCATGGCTTTTATGGCGGGATATGGCCTGTCATTAATCGAAAATAAAAAGATTGTTACTGCGGCATTGATCATTGTTTCGATTGAAGGTATAGCGGCAAGAATGTATGATTTCCGTCTACGTCAACCCTATAAAGCACTTGCAGATCTGGAGGGTATAATGGATGGTGTCTCTAAACGTAACGATCTCATTGCTGTAAATGGTCCGTTCGATAATCCTACAGGGATGTATTTTGCACATAGACGAGGATGGTCGTTAACCAATGAATTCCTGGCTGACCCCAACAATCTGAACGACATCAAGAGTAAAGGATGTAAATATATAGTGATCGTACGGAAGCTATACGGAGATATGGACCTTGCACTTCCGAAAGTGCATGAGTCCGAGTATTTTAAAATTTATGCTGTCGCTGATCGTTAATAGTATAAATCTATAGCATTTAACGCTACCTTTAAAATGCAGGCCAAAGCAACTAAAAAAATCTCCATTGTTATACCGGTATACAATGAAGCTTCTAACATACAAGTTCTCTTTGCAGAGCTTACTTCTGTTCTGTCCGGTTTACCGTATGGCTACGAATTTATTTTTGTAGATGACGGAAGTCGCGACCAGTCCTTATCAATTATAAAACGATTAGCAGAAGTGCACGCGCATGTATACTATATCGAGTTATCTCGAAACTTCGGTCACCAGTATGCACTCAAAGCCGGACTTGATCTGTCTAATGGCGATTGCGCTATTTCTATGGATTGCGATTTGCAACATCCTCCCGAAGTGATAAAAAGCCTGGTAGCAAAATGGGAAGAAGGTTTTGATGTAGTATATACCCGAAGACTGGAAGACAAAAACCTTCCCTGGCTAAAAAGGAAAACGTCATCAATGTTTTATACTATCCTGAACAGGTTGTCTGATCTTCAACTTGAAAATGGGACAGCCGATTTCCGGTTGATGGACCGAAATGTTCTGAATGCTTTTGCTCACCTGAATGAGAGTGAATTTTTTATTCGGGGACTTATTAAATGGGCGGGGTTTCGCCAGGTGGCTATAGATTATGCTCCTCGCGAACGCTACTCTGGTGACAGCAAGTATAATTTAAAAAAGATGATATCATTTGCTTTACGCGGAATTACTTCCTTTAGTGTAAAACCTTTGCAGATGATCGCATCGCTGGGCATGATATTATTTCTTATCTCATTGATTCTAGTTCCTTATGCTTTGATAAGTTTCCTGATTGGCAAAGTTGTCTCGGGCTGGACTTCACTGATGATCTCAGTAATTTTCTTCGGCAGCCTTCAATTATTAATGATGGGAATTATCGGCCTATACATCAGTAAGCTTGTCATTCAATCGAAGCAGCGCCCGCTATATTTCATTCGCGAAACGAATTACAGTCGTCCGAATATAAACGAACGTGAAGCCATAACACGATGAGAAAGGTTCTTCTCTCTTTTGATATAGAGGAATTTGATATGCCTTTGGAGTATGACAAACCTATATCTTTCCACGATCAGATCAATGTCTCAGCCAAGGGGACTAAAATCATCCTGGATATTTTGCAGGAGAATCAAATTCCGGCAACATTCTTTAGTACGGTAGTGTTTGCAACAAACGCGAAAGAATTAATCCAACGTATCAATAGAGAAGGCCACGAGCTTGCTTCCCATGGCTATTTTCATTCTGCGTTTGAAAATAAACATCTGGCTGAATCAAAAGCAGAACTTGAAAAATTATCGAGCAGATCTGTTACTGGTTTTCGTATGGCACGCATGATGCCAGTTGATGATCGCGCCATAGAAGACGCGGGCTATAGATATAATTCTTCACTTAACCCCGTTTATTTACCGGGACGGTATAACAATTTCTTCAAGCCCAGAACTATATTTAAAACTGATTCGCTCATCCAACTACCGGCATCGGCTACTCCTGTTATGCGCGTTCCGTTGTTCTGGCTTTCGTTTCACAATTTTCCATTGTGGATGTATAAGGCTGCATGCACGCGAACGATCAATCATGACCGCTATCTTAACATTTACTTTCACCCGTGGGAATTCACAGATTTGACTCGTGCTGAGTATGGACTGCCTAAGTTTGTGTCTAAGAATTCAGGCGATCAGATGATAAACCGGTTTAGAACCTGGATTCTGTGGATGAAAAAGAAGGGGTACACATTTAGTACGATATCTGATTTTATGGATTCCAGGTCTGCATAATTATATTCCGGCTAACGGCTGCGAAGTATTTAGCTGCACAAAACGTTTCCACGCATCATTCATATAATAAACATTAGCACCGTTCCATTTTCCTTTACCGGAAGCATTTTTTTGAAACCATTGTGCTACTTTATTATAGAACTTCTCAAAACAAATAACGTGGTACTCAGAGGTTGGAGATATTTCCTTCAACCAATATACTCTTCCACACCGGAGTGTTTCCCAATTGGTTCGTTCAAATATCAAGATAGGAGCACACGATGTATTGCTGATGTATACTAATTGATCGCGGGAAGTAGCGCTATAAAGTGGGTTCCATGGAAAATCACGATTCCAGATTTTCACGGTATCATTAGGATCATGCAAATCCTTAAGATCTTCTATCCATACAGTTTCTCCTGTGAAAGAAAAACTTTGGAAGAATGCACAATCAAAGTTATCCTGAAGATATTTCAGAAAGCGTAAGTCATCTACCGGTGTGGTACATATCTGAATTTGCCGCGACATGTCAGGTATAGCTTTCAATGATCATTCCAATGTCAACGTTGCTATAGCAGCTGGGTTGTTCCGTTATATAGCTAATGCATTTATACCGATACCATCACCGATATTATATCGACATCCTATATTTTAATCTGACGCAAATGAATACTTGCATATTAACGTACTTCAGCCATCCACTTAACAGCACCTTCTACCTCGTTAAAAAAGGCAGTAGGGATCATAACCTGGCTCATAACATCTATAGCTGATATGTGAGCAAAAATATCGGATGACTGCACTATGGCTGCGTGCGTGTGTCCTGCCGCCAACGCACGAACATGCCAGTCGCTGACAGTCCACTCCTGATCGTCAGGATGGAGCGCTCCGGCCTTTCTATTGTCAACGATAAGTCTGCCGGCTTTAAATTGTTTCATTGCAGCAATCAGCGCCTCCATGGATTCCCTGTATTCACCGGAGTTTGGCGATGTAGTCCAGGTGATGATCACATAGTGTCCCGTCTCGCTATAGTTTATCAAGGCGTATTCTTTCTCGTAAAACACAGTAATATCTGTTATCTTCATAGAATTAAATTTTATTTTCTATACAATTCTATTCATTCAAGAAATGTGACATTTCTCTTACAGCAAGATCTAACTCATTCGCACTCTCCGATAATTTATCGAGATACTGATCATTGTCAATAAAGCCAATCTTATCAGCTTCACGCTTTAACAAGTATACCAATCCGAGTATACGCGCCAACGGGCCTCTTACATTATGAGCATTATAAAAAGCATACTCCAGCAGTTTCTGGTTTTGCAGCTCGATCTCTTCCTTCTGTGCTATCAACTCTTCGGATTTCAACAGGTTGTCTTTCTCCTTCTCATACAGTTCTTGTATAATTTTATACAACATCTGCTTTTGAGCTTTCAGTTGAGTATTCAAGCGTTCAAGCTCTTTGTTGCGTTGTGTCTCGGTTTCAAGCTGGATCCGAAACTCTTCAACATTAACCTTATCGTCAATTTTTCCCGCCATCAATTCGTTTTCTTTTACAATCCTGAAGCAGGTATATATTCCGCTAACGCTCTATCTTTTAAATCTAATACTATTCGCATTTCTTCCGCATTATTAGCAAAGGTCAGGCGTTGGCATAACTACTCGCTAACAACGTAAGTTCACTGTTGTTATTATTTATTACTCCTTGTTATATGGGGTATATAAATAATAGCAAATCAGCAAACTGTTTTCGAAAAATGAAAAACCATACTTTACTTCCATTACTGCGGTACACCAAAGCTGGGCTAAGTAAATATTGATGGCTTGCTTTCTATAGCTTAACTGTCAATACCTACTACTTCAGTATACCTACATAACAAAAGTATAGACTCAAAGAACAAGTTTACACGGCCTGCCAAAACATAATTTTACAGTCCTTGCTCAATTGGGTGGTAGTTATTAGAGTAGAACAAATGTAGAGGTGTACAAAAAGAATTGTTATCAGGTTTATTGCGTAAGTCAATTAACGATAATCGCTTAAGGATGTATCCGTATTTATACGGATACATCTCTATGTGTCATGTAGTCGATCATCCAATCAACAATACCCTGGGCGGTAGAAGACGTAAAGATCTCATGTTCTTCTTTGATAATATATTCAGAGTAAAAATCCGGATCCTTTACCGGAACATTTGGGATATATACCGGTATACATTGCAACAAGTGAAAGTGTGCATCACGCACATCAAAGACAATCACATGGTTAAGATCATTGTTCCATGCATCAGAACAGATCAGCATAACCGGAAAATCAAAAAGCGCAGCATTCCTTAATTCAGGAAATAAGTTGGCATCAAAAAATTCATACTTCAATAATTTACTCTCCAGCGTTCTGCCNNGAGAATTTATCGATATGTACCCACTCCTGTGAGTGCAATGCCAAAAAGTGAAGTGCCGATCGGCCAATGGTTAGCTTGTAATCGAAGGCCTTATAGCCAGGCACAAAGTATCCGGGGTAGAAATATTGCAGTGACATTTTTTTGCAAAATTCTATCTTGGAATAAATAAGATACTTACCAAGACTATATTTCTTGTACGCAGGGTCGTATACCGATACAATACCTGCAGCACTAATTCCACCTACATCAAAAAAACCAACTGCGATCAGGTTGTCTCCATCATATACAGCTACTTCAAATGAATTGTAAATGTTGCTCGCAGACGCATCACCGTATAGCAGTTGCCGGAGTGACGCCATCGGTTCGAACGGAATTTGTTCACGGTAACGCGTATACAGCGCTTCTTTCTCTTCTGTGACTGAAGCAGGTCTTATCTCGGTACGGAAAATTGCGTTTTGCCTGAATAACTTATCGCGACTGGAATCCTGCTTTAATTCGGCAAGGGTTACACGCAACCACAGCGCACTGTAAAACTGGTCTTTAAAATGTACGAAGTTGGTTGTAAAAATATTTTGTCGCATCCTGAACCAGCCGCGTTCCAGGTAAGCATCAAGCTCGTGAGGTGCTAACGCTGTCGGGCAATGGACCTGAGCAAACATATCTCTCCCCTTCAAATTCATAGATCACAAAGAAGTTACAGTCAGCTTTCTTCCTGCGAAGGAAATGCAAATTCACGAAAGATGAAAGTACGCATTACAGTTCTATAATCTTAAAAAACAAGAGGCCACAAATAAATGACCTCTTGCAAAATTATATCATGCTCAAGCGATCTGAAGTTGCCACTCCAATAACTCCTTCTTCAAAGCAAGACTGTGCTCTGCGGGAACGGATTGGTAAATGCTTAATGAGTCGTTCAATGATTTTAACTCTTCATTTAAGAATAACGCTCCTGTGAAATACTGATGTTCTGTAGAAAGATAGTCCTCCAGAATTTTCCTTTCGTCATGTGTAAGATAAGACACCAGCGCATCGTCTGACAACATAGACTTTATCTGTGGCTTGATTATTTTCTCTTTGAGCTTTACCTGTCCTATAATAGCGTGAGCCTGCTCAAGTTGTACAGTGCCATAATACATCGGCCGCATAATATCCAAGGTATCTATATATTCCTTAGTAATCGCTTCACTTTCTTTGGCACGAGTTTGTATAGCCTGATACATTTCAAGCATTTTTTCGGCCTGACCATGTTTCTCAGCTTGCCTATAGAAGAATGCCAGCATGCGCTTGTCGGCATTTTTCAGTTTATCTTCTTCAATCTTCAGCTCTTTTTGGAGTTTCCCGACAATGACGACAGAATCTTCACTTTCATATTTTGCTCCGTCAAACTCAAAAGTTTTCACAGGCAACGATTTGTTTTGAATCATCTCAAGAATACGCAAATCACTTCGTAACCCACCGATTACATACGGCAGTGTTGCCGTTGGCTCATCTAAAATCTCGCTCAGGCTAGTCAAACTACCACCCATGTCTGTGGCATATATAGTTATCTCCGAGTTGGTATAATCTGTAATGTTACGCGAATCAAAAAAACCCTTATATCGCTTATCGAGCGTATGCTTCTGCGCCTTTTCAACGTATTTCTTTGTAAAAGAATCTATATCGAGTTTTCCTGGCTGCGCTGCAAAGGTAACTTCACTATATATTTTTTCTGTCACCTGTTGCTGCAGGGCTTCAGCATTATGGAACACCACCCAGGCAGATTCATAATTTACGTCTGCATGCACATTCAATTTACGTAAGTGATCTTCACGGTCATCCGTGCTTGGATGTGATGCCCACTGATCTTTCACTACAACACGCGTACGATTTATATGTGCAAATGAATTTGATTCAACCTGTGGCAATCCATTTTGCAAGGGAAGATCATGATCTTCTGCGAAGTGCTTCATGATGATCGAGTGCTGCGGGTATAAGTTATCAGGCTTAAGATTTTGCTTGTATACTGAATTATAGTAGTCAAACAATCTATTATAGCATAAGTCTGCAACTTCAAGTCTACGAAGTGACGTAATGAGGGGACTCGACCCGCTTACAGAAGCCGCCACTGCATCGGCATGAAATTCCATTTGGCGCGACAAGCTCATATAGTTCTTGTTAATCATACCATACACATTTTGAAGAACCCATTGTATACCATGAACAATCTGGATTGTAAGGGTGGCAAAAAAAGCAAAATAGCCACTAACATTAGCCCAGCTTTCAAGTGTTCTCCCATAGCCATCGTTGTCGTACAGCATGTTATAAATCACCTTGTTAACATTATATACATAACTGCCCAACTTCATACTTCGCTGGGAGAAATGACCAAATTCGTGGGCTAGTATCGCCTTGAACTCACTTACATTAACGGAGTTTACAAGACCAAGACCTATCTGAAGATTTTTGCGGATTGGAAAAAACATGCTCCAGAAACTGGAATCATAAAAGACACAAGCATTAACATCGGCCGAAAGGTATATTCTTTTTGGGAATGGTGCCTGTGTCTCTTTTGTTAGTGTACGGATAAAGGCGTACAGCGCAGGTTGTTCTTTTTCAGTAACCTGAATTAAATGAGAGCGATCGATCTTGTTACTTTTAAAAAGAAATTTCAACAAGAAGAAGATAACCATCAGGCCTAAACCGATTAAGCCAATTCCGATCATGAGTGTAAAAAACTTTGGCAGAAAAATGATCAACATCAATCCTCCATAACCGCAGAGCACAGCAAGCAATATAGCCGCTGCCATAAGGGCAAAGTATACCCCTATAAAAAAGATAATGGAACCCAGGACTTTAATTACTTCTTTCTTAAAAACAGAAGTTGGCTGAATGATCCGCTCATCAAATTGCTGCGGACCAGCCGGATAAACAACGGAGCTAGTTTGCATAAGACAGGTAGGTTAAAATTTCAATTTCCAAAGTAGTAAATTACCACGTGGAGAAACTTAACGATCAGCAGATTTTTTTTAATCAGTACCAAATGAGACTAAATAGCAGTTTTCTATTAAGTCTCTACGAAAAATCTGACATCTATCGCAGACAATAAAAGGAGGAATAAGTACAAACCTATATTTTACATCTATCAACATGTTCAGCCCTCTATTTCAACACTTTCAAAAGTATATTTCCTTAACCGCGGAAGAAGAAGAAATCATTAAGCCTTACCTGCAGATTAGTACTGTAGCAAACAAGGAGTATATTCTACAGCAGGGACAGATTTGTCAGGCGAATTATTTTATTGCCAACGGGTGTATTCGAAAATATTTCACGACCGATCAGGGCACAGAACAGATTATTCAATTTGCCATAGACAACTGGTGGATTACAGACTATACCAGCATGGACTTTCAACAACCTTCACTGTATACTATACAAGCTGTTGAAGAATCTGTGATCATTGTTCTGAAAAGATCTATTGAAGATGAATTGTTTCGTAAGGTGCCCGCACTGGAGCGCTATTTCAGAATTATCTTACAACGCGCTTTCGCGGCTTCGCTCAACCGCATACACTATATCTACTCTTTTTCCGGAGAAGAACGGTATCGACATTTCAGTAACGCGTTTCCTGAATTTGTACAACGGGTGCCGCAGTATATGCTCGCCTCATACCTGGGATTTACGCCCGAATTTCTGAGCAAGATCCGGTCACGGAAAGGCTGACATTCCTTTCTTAAACAAGATTAAGATTTTTGTAATAGCGGATTCTCTCCTTTGTCCTGTAATTAAAATTATTGGTTTTATGGAAAAGAGAATTAAAATGAACGAAATCGAACCCGAAGGTTACAAAGTTATGCAAGGGTTTGAGAAGTATCTTGCCACAACGGCATTAACAAAAACTCACAAGGAACTCATAAAAATTCGCGCTGCTCAGATCAACGGATGTTCTTACTGCGTTGACCTGCACACCAAAGAGGCACGCAAGTTTGGTGAAACAGAACAACGCATCTACGCATTAACATGCTGGCGGGAAACGCCTTTCTTCACGGAAGAAGAACAGGCCATTCTTGCCCTTACAGAAGAAGTAACATTGATTCAGAACCGACTGTCGGATGCTACTTATAGTAATGCCATTAAAGTGCTGGGAGAAAAATATACCGCACAGGCATTAATGGCGATTATCGCGATCAATGGATGGACACGCATTGGTGTTGCCACGGCTTTGGTTCCTTCGTTGGATTAATAGCATACACACATAAGCGAGATATAGCGCAGGACTATATCTCGCTTCACTATTTATACTCCGCTAATTCGAAGCGGTCTTTATGTCCTTTGTAACAATTGAAGCCAGCGTTATACCGTCTGGAGTTTCTTTGCAGGTATAAACAACTTTTACCTTAGCATTCGCTTTACCCAGCGACTGTATGTCTTTTACCCGGAAGTTCATGCCGGTATCAGTTCCGCTTACATCTGCAAAACTCCAATCTTTCAATTTCTTATCGGCATCACTCCTGATCGAGATATTTCGGGATGTACCAATCTTGCCACAGTGATTATAGTATATCCTGAGTTCATCGCCAGCCACTGCGCCCTCAAGTGGCAGCGTTGGAATTGTTGCGGCCTGGCGCATTACATATTGCTGCAACACAAGTTTGTCGTTCAGATAAACCTTGTAGCTGTCAGTTCCGATATCACCGGAAAACGAAAACAGAATTGCACTAACGGCAATCCACATCAGCAGCCTTAGCGTGCCGGATGTACTGATTATTGATTTCATAGTGTTAAAATTTTAAAGTGAAAGAACTGTTTTACCGTTTACGATGTAAAGGAACATAGCAGGCAGGTATGAAAATAATTTGCTTGATAAGCGGAGCAGATTACTTGATGACCTGCTGATGACACATTACTTTTGAGATTAGAATTTTTCAATATTGGCGCATGCAACCGACATTGTACGAGCAGCTTGGGGAAGAAAATTTAAGAACATTGGTAGATCGTTTTTATGATCTTGTTTTTGAAAACGACCAGATAGCACNNCAATTTTTTGGCGGGCCAGCGCTGTACTCCGAAAAATTTGGTCATCCAAGACTGAGAGCGCGGCATATGCCACACATCATCACACAAGACGATGCCGTTGCATGGCTTTCATGTATGTCTGTCGCGCTTAAGGGTTTGCCGGTAGAAGAGACGCTTAAGGATGAATTGTTCAAGCGCTTTGTGCCAACAGCTATGTTTATGGTGAACCAGGATGAAAACTGAACTGCTCACCATTTTTTCTGAAAACCTCACCATAGTTTTGTCACCGGGCCTTTAGACTTTCAGCGAATGGTATAAACAGCTGATTAAAATCACGCAACCAAAAAATACAAACATGTATCAATCCAGAAGTGAAGAGATCTTTGAAAAGTACTTGCAACTGATTGATGAACACCTGCAGCATGTACTTGATGGCAAAGTGGATGAGATGTTAGAACTGCACGAAATAGCCGGCAGATTGTTCATACATCCCACACACCTGAGCAACGTAATTAAGAATCTTACCGGTAAACATCCCTGCTACTTTTATGAACGCAAGATTCTGGAAGCAGCCAAAAGTTTACTGGACAACAAACAACATTCCATCGCAGATGTTGCCCGTATACTTACCTACGATCCTTCCAATTTTACTAAATGGTTTAAGTCTTATGCCGGCATAAAACCTTCGCAATACAGAAAGCAATTGCTGCAGAAATATACCGAAGCATCGAACCGTGCAGCAGCATAATTCTATTTAAGGAGTATATTTACCGGCAAATGATCGCCAATAAAATTTCCGTAATGCACGGTTGATAATTTACCTTGTTCATCGATCATAAATTCACTCGGTATAGTTGCTGCATGTCCATCCTGCGAAATTGCTTTGTTGAATAGTTTCTTTCCTTCCATTGCTTTTGACCATAAGCCGTTAAATAAACTCTTCAACAGTTTCCCAACGGATTGACCTACGTAGTAAGTCTTATATAGTTTATTATCCGGATCAGCAATGAAGTGAAAGGGATACTTTTTTCCTTCGAGATATTCGTTCATCTTTTGCTCCGTGGATTCATATACCAGCAGCACAACAATATTGTTCCGGGAAAACGAATCTGCATTTTTCAGGAGCGTATGCACACGAAGATTACACACGGGACAACCTGCGTTGCGTTCGAACGCGGGGTATACCTTTTTGCCGCGCAGTTCTTCCAATCGAATGATGTTTCCATAAACATCTTTTACAATAAAATTCGGGGCTTGTTGATGGGTTGATAGTTGCATGAGTGTACTGTTAGTAATAAAACATGAACCACAGAAGCACCAGACATCAAACTATATATATTCTGATCTTCGTTGGTATGCTTTAATACCAGTAGCCGTTTCTCAATCACCCGTTGGTGATATGTTTTTTCTTGCCTGCTCGAGGCATTTATACTTTTGATTGTCGAAGGTATGCGAATTGCGATAGCCCATTTCTTCAATCAACTTCTCGCGTGATGCTCCACGTAAAAATGTTTTCGTAAGAAAAATTACACAATGCCTGGATATACGACTGAATATTCTTTCAATCACGTTACGCTTTAACCGATGTTCTTCTTTTTGTTCCCACTCCGCCAGTGTCAGGTCTTCAAGTTCATACTCAGGCTCCAGCGTGGTAGCACGTTTGATATCACGCAGGCGCTTCAGCCAGAGGTTGGACGCAACGGCCAGGATATACGTTTTGATGGATGACGTGAGAACAAAATCTTTTTTGGGAACTTTATCGAGCAACACCATGATCGTTTCCTGAAAAATGTCTTCCGCATCAGCCTCCGTTCCACTGTTACGTTTAACAAAACGCTCGATGGAAGGATAATAGAAGGTATACAACAAGTTGTAGGCAGCATTATCTCTTTTCTTCAGATCGGTTAATACACGGCTTTCGTCCATACCATTTTTATAACAATACCAGCAAACACGTTTGGATCACCCACAAATTCATATTTTTTTATGTTTTTTTTATCGTGTCCGGTCACAACATTTTTCATGTTATTTTTTTAAAACGGATAAACGATTTAGTGTCCTCAGGCGTTCTATTCCCGATAGCGGTCGTTATCGGCATCAGGCCAGGTTTCATAAGGTATTTGAACGAGGCGCTTGTTGCTTATGTATAACTAAAAGAAAGGAGGTACCATGTCTAGTCCCAAGCACATTTTATCAGAAAAACGTACACTAACAATTTTCACAGGTGTGAAGAGTTGAAGGGTTGGTATTACCTCGTGAAATTTTAGTTACGGATAAATTTGAATGAGGATTCTATAATATCCGGCATGTCCTGCCGGATATTTTTTTGTCTCTGCTTCGACATTTCTTTTTCAACACTGTATTTTCAAAAGATGGAAAAACAGGAACGCTTTCAATGGGCTGTTGAAATTATGAACATTCAACCTGACGACAACATTCTTGAAGTTGGTTGTGGTGCGGGCATAGCAGTAACACTTGCAGCAACCCGACTCAAGAAGGGAACGCTAACGGCTATCGATCAATCGGAGTCCATGATTAAAAAAGCTTCCGCCAGAAACGCAGCACTCGTATCATCCGGCAAAGCTATATTTATACCAGTGTCACTCTCAGCAGTTACATTGAAAGCGAAATACACTAAAATATTTGCATTCAATGTAAGCGCATTCTGGAAAGACGCATCGAAAGAACTGATTGCTATTAAAAAACTCCTCGCACCACACGGTACACTATACATCTTTCACCAGCCACCTCCGGGCGTAACTTTGACATTCAATAAAACCATTGTCACTCAGGTAAAAGCGAATCTCGAAAAGGAAGATTTCAAAATTATTGATGTTACACATAAAAAAATGGATCCGGCACCGGTTGTGTGTATAACAGCTACTGTCGCATAAAAGATGTATATATTTGCTGTGATAACTATTGCATGATTGAAACAATAATTACAGCTGTACTGGCTTTTGCATCCACCAACGTAGACGATCTGTTTATACTTATGGTGTTGTTCTCTACAACGTCAAAATCTTTCCGGCCGGTAAATATAGTCGCGGGGCAGTACCTCGGCATCGTAACGTTAATCAGCATTAGTCTTGTTGGCTCGTTGATCGGAATCGTTGTTCCCAAAGTATACATCGGGCTGTTAGGGCTCTTCCCGATATACCTCGGTATACGAAAATTAATGGCTCGCAGTGATGACCCGGATGAGTCTCCTGTCCTCTCACCAAACAAAAACTATATATTAGCTTCTGTTATCAACCCGGCAACGTTAAGTGTTGCCTCCATCACTATAGCGAATGGTGCTGACAATATCGGCATTTATATTCCATTATTTGTCAACCTCTCCGTTACAAGTCTTATGATTACCATTGCTATTTTTATGGTACTCGTCTTTGTCTGGGTAAAGATTGCCGAGTACCTGGTGCGACACCCTCGATTAAAGAATACACTTGCCCGCTATAATCACATCCTGTTCCCGTGCATTCTTATCGGACTTGGAATTTATATACTCATTGAGAGTGGGTCGTACACATTGCTGATCAAAGACTAACAAAACTGCCTGTATACTAATATACACAGGCAGTTCCATAAGTATATCTAATTATATAATAAGCTTGGCAACACCACCGTCTACACGTAATGCACTGCCGTTGGTACCGGATGAAAGTGGACTTGCTACGTACGTTACGAGATTTGCAACTTCCTGTACGGATGCAAAGCGCTGAAGTAATGAAGTAGGCCGCGCTGTTTTAAAGAAATTTTGTTCAGCCTCCTGCGGGGTAACCTGTTGCGTTGAGGCTAACTGTTTTACAAACTCTTCCACACCTTCTGACCTGGTGGGGCCGGGTAACACCGAGTTTACCGTAACACCGGTTCCTTTGGTGAGCTCTGCCAAACCGCGACTTACCGATAGCTGTGCTGTCTTTGTCATACCATAATGAATCATTTCTTCCGGAATATTTATAGCGGACTCGCTGGATATAAAAATGATACGTCCCCAGTTCTTTGCAATCATCTTCGGAAAAAAGTGTCGCGACAGGCGCACACCGCTCAGCACATTTACTTCATAGAAACGAAGCCAGTCTTCATCAGCAATTTCAACGAACGGCTTAGGCTCAAATATACCGGCATTGTTTACGAGTATATCAACATCAGGAAGTCTGGCGATCAGTTGCTTTACATCCTCTGCCTTGGCGAAGTCAGCCGCTACTCCGGAAACTTTCCCCGCCGGTATAAGTTTCTTTAATTCATCTATGGCAGCATCAACGCGTTGCTGTGAACGTCCGTTGATAATTACAGCGGCTCCTTCGGCAAGCAGGCTCTGTGCTATAGCAAAGCCTATACCTTGTGTAGAGCCACTGACAAAAGCCGTTTTGTTTTTCAATTGTAAATCCATGTATATCTATTTTTTAAGAAAGTTATCAACTGCATACGTGTTATATTGGAGGAACGAAAGCAACACAGCAAAAAATGCTGCGTGAATAAATTGTGATGGCATGGCTTCCCAGTTCTCCGCCATAGCCGAACCGAAGATCAATATAACCATGGTAAAACCTCCGGCTATAAGAGATACTCTGGTCAATAAACCAATCACCAGTAACAGGCCGATCACGAATTCAGCGATCGGTAAGATATAACTGAACGGTGTAACGAGCGCAGATGGTAACATCGATTTTTCAAACGAGCTCACCATCCAGTTACTAAATTCGGTCAACTTGGGCAAACGCACCAGGCCATGTCCTAACATACTGGCAGCAACGGCCAGTCTTACAATTAAAAACGAAGTTGTATTCATGTATCAAGGGTTAATAAAAATTCACATACGGTGGACAAGCAACCGGTATCGTTAAACCCAATTGGAATATATACCCCATCGGTAACAGGTATACATTCGCGTTAGTTCTTGGTTGGTACTTTTTAACAACAAATTAACTTTTGAGTTGCTTCGCCAGCAGTACAAAATTGAAATCTGCCGCGCATTGAAAACTTGTAAAATCTTTGGAATGTCTTGTACATTTGCAGGATATGGAAATCCAGAATCTGTACGAACCTTTTGAGATCGAATTCCTGGAAATGAAGGAATGTCCTGTTCATGCGCATAAGCATAACTTCTTCGAACTCGTATATATTGTAGAAGGCACGGGTGTGCAATGCATCAACAAGAATAAACTGCCGTATGCTGCCGAGAAATTATTTCTGCTTATGCCGCAAGACTGCCATGCGTTTGAAGTAAAAACTGTTACCAAGTTTTTCTTTATCCGGTTCAACGATATTTACCTGAAGACACAAAGCAAGGAGTGGATTCAAAAACTGGAATTCATCTTTCAGAACAACACACATTTACCTGGCTGTATAGTAAAGAACAAAACCGACAAGCCCCTGGTAAAGGCCATGGTGGATGCATTGATCCGTGAGCACGTTAATCAACAACATTATCATCGTGAAGTGGTGAAGCAAGTCGTAAACACACTGCTTACAATTGTAGCGCGTAATATATTCATGCATATACCGCTGAAGGAAAGCGCCAAGACTAACACATCGCTGGACATTATCAATTACATTCATCAGAATATATATGCTTCGGAAAAACTGAAAGCCGAACAGATCGCACAACGCTTCCACATATCACCAACCTATATCAGCGAATACTTCAAGAAACTAACGGGTGAAAATCTGCAACAGTATATTATCGACTATAAACTCAAGCTGATTGAGACACGCCTTCGCTACAGCGACCTGCGCATGAACGAAATTGCCTACGAGTTTGGATTTACGGATGAAAGCCACCTGACGCGAACGTTCAAGAAACATAAAGGCGTAAGTCCTTCCGAATTCCGAAAGCACGTCAATAGTAAAAAAAGAAACTCCGTTGCAGCATGAGAACCGTCTCCAACACTCAGCTCGGTAAATTTCGTTTGTGGAATCATTAATTTGTATTGCACCCGATGTTTATTAAACATGATGCCGAGATCATCTACGTTCCTACGAGCAAAGGCCTGAGAACTTGATGCTATACCGTTTGATATACCTGATGTTGAGTTCACACACTACGGTGAT
>DJFR01000005.1:0-5970 GCA_002432545.1 Flammeovirgaceae bacterium UBA5867
TCAGATTTTTGTATGCTCCAGCCAGTGCGTTGGCTGCTTCAACATCGGATGCAAATTTTGTCATTAGTGCTCATCTAAAATTCCACAATAATCATACGATGGGTCGATGCTTATGAACACATCTTTCCTTGCTTTATCGAACCACTTCTGCAGCACTTTATCTTTCTTCTCGTTCAATGTAGCGGCTTGTATACGCGACCAGTCTGCGTCCAGTGAAGCCTGGTGCGGTGCCAGTCGTGATTTATAGTACAATATACGTACAGCATCTTTACCTTCATCCGTACGATAGGTGATCGGCTTTGATACGCCACCTACATCCATCGAATCAAGCTTAAAGAATACCACCGGATCGAGTTCATCTACCATGAGTCGCACACCGCCATCACCATCGTTAAAGAATCCACCGTTTCCTTTTGTCTCTACATCATCGGAATATTCTTTCGCTGCCTTCTGAAATTTTATACTATCCGATACAATCAGATTGCGCAAGCTGTCGAGGTAGCGTGTAGCTTTTTGTATATCCTGTTCAGAAGGTTTCGGAGATATAAGTATATGTCGTGAGCGGTATTCGTTTCCTCTGCGCTCTAACAGTTGCATGATGTGATATCCGAACTGGGATTTGAAGGGCATCGAGATTTCGTTGGGTTTAAGTCTGAACGCCATCGCTTCATATTCTGGTACCATGCGTCCGCGACCTGACCAGCCCATATCCCCACCGTTAGATGTAACACTCGGGTCATCTGAATATTTCTTGGCAAGTGTAGCAAAGTCTTCACCGCTCAGAATTCTGTTTCGTATACCTATCAACTCCCCTTTGGTTAGGTTCTCCTGCTCGGCACTAACCGTTGCAATCTTTACTATCTGTGCTACTTCTACAGAAGCAGAGAAGTAAGGCAAACTGTCTTTCGGAATTTTATGGAAGAAGCGTTTTACTTCAGCAGGCGTTACGGCTATATCTTTTGTAATCTCTTCCTGCATTTTGCGCACCACCAGCTGCTCGCGTTCCTGGTCGCGTATCTCAAGTCTGATCTGCTCGAGTGTTTTACCATAGCGTTCTTCAAGTTCATCGGGAGACACACCCGCCTGTGCGATGATCATATCCATTTTACGCTGGGTGTACTGATCTACATCGGCATCCGGCACAACAACAGAGTCCATCTCTGCTTTCGCCATCATGAGTTTGTTACGGATCAACAGCGCCAGGTATTGGCAACGCACTTGCTGCGAAGCAGAACCTCCGTTTGTGAGATAGTCCTGGTAGGCGCGCTCCAGATCCGATTTCAATACAATGTAGTTGTCTACTTTTGAAATGATCTCGTCTACTACAAAGCCAGTGCCTGCTGCTTCCGGGTCTTGCGCTGATGCTGCCGGAGCGATTGCTCCAAAGACAAACACCAATGCTATATATTTCATTATATGCTTCATATCACTTAAAAATCTCGAATTCTTTCTGGTCTGCACCGTTGTTATATACTTCATCTTCCAGCTTGTTGGCCAGCTCTACTTTCCGCTTGTTCAGAATGATGTTCCGGATATCGTCTTTCACAAATTCCTGCGGACTCACGTTATCAGAAATACGGTACTGATCTACTTTTAAAAAGTAAAGATAGCTATCGTCTGAGGTTTCGTAATACGGGTTTGATTTTAAAAACTGGATTTTGTTCGGTATTTCCACCAATGGCGAATTGCGCACCAGATCGTCAAAAATCATCCAGCTAGAATCAGAAATGTGGTAGGCCGATGAAAAGCTGAGACAGTACGACTTCAATTCCTTCTCGTCTTTCTCACGCTTTGAAAAGATCAGTTCTTTGATCTTGGCTGTGCGGGGCGCGTTCTTCGGAACTTTGATGAATGTAGCCTGAACAATGTTCTGCTTCAGAATAAAGTTATCGATGTTGTCTTTATAATACCGCTCAACCTCCGCGTTGGAGATAATGGTGTCCAGATGTTGCTTGATGTAGTAGTTCTGGTACTCATGCGCAATGATGCTATAGCGATAGTCGAGAATCTTACGCTCTACATCAGCTTCGTTGATATCGATCTTGCGTGTTGCCTCGCGAATCAGCAATTGCTTGCGTACCCAACTGTTGATATAGGCCTCCACGCGCACAGTACTATCGCGTTTGGTAGTCCCCGGAGCGATGATCCCATCGAGCTCATCTTTATACAAGTATGTATTTTCAACACGCGCTATAGGCTGACGATCGGCTTCACTATCTGAACTATCATTTTTCATTTTGATGAAGTCGCAACCACTCAGTACGAGTGCCGCTAACAGGCAAAAGAGAAATGATTCCTTTTTACGTTGAAAAGGAAAAGAGGCAAATGACGATTGCTTGAAATGTATATTACTTCTGCTGAAGGTTTTGAAATATGTATTTTTTCCCTTTTTCATTCACTTTCACGGGGTATTTCTTTTTCAATTGCTGAACCCAGTTTTTCTCCAGATAGGTTTGATAATCGGAGATAACGGCCGGTCTCGCTTCCTCAAACGACATAGCACCAGGCGGCAGTATATTTTTGATCCACGCAAGGTAATACATTCCATTATTTTCCGCTGAATGCACACCAGCCGACCACGGAACCTTCTGAAGAATCGTTTTTTCTTCTTTTTTGTAATAACCCGTTTCGGTTTTCAGTTTGTTCTGGGCAACAAATTCGTTGATGGCCTTTTCATCTCCGGCATTCAACAGCGGTTTCATCTTTTCTACAAAACCGTTGGATGCTGTAAAATAAAACGAAGCTTTGGCACGCTCACCAGCCTGGTAGTCGGCAGCATGCGCATCATAATAGCGATGTTGTCCTACCGAATCTGCCGATGCTTTATTCCAGACTTCTTTTTCCATAATGTCGAACAGCAGAATACCCTCGTAGTATTCCTGCAGCAGATACGTATAATCCGGGTGTTCGCGCATAATTTTTTCTTCTTGCAACGCTAGGATGCGCGCATCTACAAAATGGTTGTAGAGTTCGTCCAAATACTTTTCGGGAGCTTGTGTTGTGGACTTCTGATTTTTTTGTGCGTAATCCAGAAACTCACGTACGGTATAACTTTTACCGGTTAATGTGAACAGAATTTCTTTTTGTGCATTTGGATATACCGGAGCTTTCCATTTTCCTCTTCTGATAGAAGTATCTGCTAATGCCAGTACTTTTGATTTAACCTGCGATTGTTCTGTATACTGAAACTCTTTACGAAGTTTAGCTGCAAGTGCCTGTTTGGAGACCTGTGTGCGCTCGTCACGATTAACACGATTCTTTAACGATGAATTTAGTTCTTCAAAAGGCGCTAATGGAATTTTACGTTCGAGCTTTATAATGTGCCAGCCGAATTGTGTTTGAAACGGATCGGATATTTCACCTGGCTTGGTGAGTGAAAACGCTACACGTTCGAACTCGGGTATATTTGCCATCGCGCCTGTACCAAAGGGTCTGAGTTTACCACCATTGTCCTTTGAGCCCGGATCTTCTGAATATTGTTTGCAAAGCTCATCCCATTTTACGCCACCTTGCAATTGATCATACAAATCAAAAATTGTATTCTTTGCTTTCTCGTTGTCTTTATCATCGCCTGTACGAATCATGATGTGAGCAACTTCTACCTCACCGCGTGCAGGTCTGCGATCGGTAACATAAATAATGTGATAACCGAAGCGTGATCGCACCGGCATGGAGATCTCACCAACCTTGGTATTATATGCACCGGTCTCGAACGGATATACCATTTGCATCGCTGAGAAATACCCGAGATTGCCATGATTGGAGCGTGCTGAAGGATCTTCTGAATATTGAGCAGCAGCCATTCCAAAATCTTCTCCGCCCTTGATCTTGTTTCTGATCTCCATGATCTTGTTATAGGCCTGGAGTGTATCTTCCGGAGATGGATCCTGTTTCAGATTGATAAGTATATGCGAGGCTTTTACCTCTTCCTTCATGCGATTGTAGGTGAGGCGCACAAGGCTGTCGGTAAGTTTTGTATCGGGTAAATACGGCTTGCGTAATTCTTCTTTATACTGGTTGAATTCGCGAATGAAAGACTGCGTTGTATCAAGTCCTCTGGCCTTCGCTTCTTCTACTTTCAATTTAAAGTTGATGAAGAGATCGAGATACTCCTGTATTTTCTCGCTTGTGAAATCTTCTGTTTTATTCTGATGATTCTTTTTATACAGGTATATAAACTCATCTGTAGTTACAGGTTTTTTATTTACTGTAAACAGAATTTGTGCAGGGGTGGCTTTTTGTTTTTTGCTTTGAGCAAAGCTGAAAGAGATTGTTGCGCTGCCAAGCAGCACCAGGATTGCCAATCGAATCATCATAGGTTTTTACTGGTGTTGAAAAAAATTACTGATAGTGAACGGCTTTAATAAGACGACATACGTTACGGCCACTTCGTTTCTGATATTCAATTTTATCCATGATTGATTTTACCAACCGGATACCGAGTCCGCCTTTACGTTTTTGATGAACAATGTTATCTATAGCAGGCTCATGAAATTGATTGATATCGAAAACAGTTCCATCGTCTACAATTTCAAAAACAACAGGATTATTTTTATCTACGAGTATATGCAGCTCAAACAAGTCATCCGGATTACAATGATGCGAATGGATCATCAGGTTTGAGCACATCTCGTCAATGGCCAGCACGATCTCGCTGATCTGCATATCAGCAACACCATGATTCTTCAGAGACTCGCGAATGAAGTCGCGCACGCCCTTCAGGTTTTCAATGCTGCATCCAACTTTATACGTGTAGTTCATGCTACCATTTGCTTTGCCTCGACCTTATCTTTTCCAATCTGGAGCAGCTCGTTTAACCCGAGAATATTAAACGTATTGGCTACCCGCTCGCTCATGCCGAACAATACCATGCGTATGTCGCGGTCTTTGAACTCTTCGATATACGACATAAATACTCCCAATCCGGCAGACGAAATATATTCGAGCGCTCCGCAGTCCACAAGGATCTTCGTAAATCCTTCTCCCACACTTTTGGCAATAGCCAAGTCAAGCTCTATGGAAGAACTGGCGTCAATTTCGCCAATCAGGGCAATGACGTCTGCTCCGTCTTCCTGCATTCTCTTGATGTGGATCATAGGGTTTTAACGTTTTTTTATTTTTTATGTTCAATCTTCCATAGCAGCTTCTTTTTTCACGAAAAGGAACTACTACTACTTTTTTTACCTGTGTTAACTCTTAATCATCTCAACCACCATCACCTGAATTTTACTATCATGGTTGTATAGTCGTCATTGATATTTTCAGTTCCTGTAAACTCATATAGTTTCTTGATGAGGTGATCCTGTATCTCTTTCGGACCGAGCGAGCGAACTTCATTCACTACACTTTCGAGACGTTCGTATCCAAACTCTTCACCTTTTGCATCCTTCGCTTCAGTGATACCATCGGTATATAATACCATCACATCACCAGCCTTGTATTCAAATTCATTTGCCTGAATAAAGTTCTTGTAACTCTTGTTACGAACCATACCCAGGGCAATACCTTTATCTTTAAAATATATAGCCTTCTCTTTNNTTCTTTGTCTGGCTATTGATAACAAAGTATATCGCTGATATAAAAGAGCCGCGCTCCAGGCAGTATACCAACGCCTGGTTTGAGCGCACCATGAATGTATCAGGCTCTACATCTTCCTGCGCAAGACTGTGGAATATTCCTTTCATCTGCGACATGTGGAAAGCTGCTGTGGTTCCTTTTCCGGACACATCGGCAATGATGAGTGATACCAGGTGATCGTTGATGCGGATCGTATCGTAATANNGGGAGCAAACTTTTCTGAACCGTTTTGGCGATCTTCAGTTCCTCCTTGTAACGTTCGTTTTGCAGCGCTTCCTCCATTAACCGGAAATTCTCGATAGAAATTCCCGCCTGGTTGGCAAAAGTGGAAACGATCTTGGTCATCTCCTTATTGAAGCCTTCGGGTAACTCTTTAAGCAACGCGAGCGTTCC
>DJFR01000005.1:6052-9305 GCA_002432545.1 Flammeovirgaceae bacterium UBA5867
TTATCGGTGATCTTATAGGTAAAGAGTTTATAGTTCAACTGCCGGCTGTTCACCTCCAGCCAGGCAGCGTCCGCGAATACTGTACTGACGGATGTCTCCAGCAAAATATTGTATACACTATCTTCGCTCTGCTCCGTCTGAATAGATTGACTGATACGCTGAAAGTTTACAACTTCCTCCAGCTTCTGCTCAAACACAGATGTAGTGGGAAGGTTAAACAGAATTACCAGGAACGAGAACGTGCTATAAATTGTAACGAATACAATAAGCGAGAGAACAAAAATATGATTACGATAATCTGTAAAGTGCGGCACACCGTTGCCTATACTTTCTGCCAATGCACTGTTGGTATAGAACAGGTATAGCAGGTAAAATATAGTAAGCAGCAATAATAAAAGGCTCGTCCACTTTTGCCGGAAGTTGAGGTAAGCCACCCACTTCATATTTCCGGAAAGTACCAAACCTACCACTACAAATACACTGAGCAGTGTAGCGTATAGCCACTCCACCACCGGAAAGTTAAACGTGTTATAAAGCAGTGAGAGTAATAAACCTATTTCGAAGAATGCCCATAAGCGTATGAGCCATTTTGATTTTTGATAGAGTATAAGACGCTTCCATGCGGTGAATGCCATGAGCAGGAACCCGATCATTAACGCCAGGTTCACCAGGTATAGCAGGTCTTTAAAGACAACGTTGGTAGTAAGTCGCGTGCTACCCATCAAAAATTCGAGCAGGCGTAAACCCAATGAGATGACTGTAAAGACAAGACCGGTTGCAAATACACGCCACAGCAGGTCTACAAAGTTCAGTACATCGTCACGCTCGATCTTGAGCTTGAAGTAATAAAAAACGGAAAGTATATACAGGTTCAGGATAACTCCGGGCAACCATACGGGCAATTCCTGCCGGATGTTGCTGCTCGAAGCACTGAAAACAATGGAAATGTCTGTAAACAGCAAGGCCAGCCAGGTGATAACACCCACCAGAAAAAGCAATCGGGTAATGGCCTTGGTTCGCATTGCGGATAAAAAAAGCCAATCAAGCTATGATTGGCTCCGCAATTATAGGAATAAATCGGAAAGATTTACTCAAATAACAAGTGTTCTGCTTTAGTCTTCTTGTGATCGCGACCGTCATAATGTACAGTCCGGTGCACAAGAAGACTTTCTGCAGTTATCTTTTTATACTGCCGATACTACTTTCGACTGTAGTTCGGAGCTTCCCGTGTGATGCTGACATCATGTGGATGGCTTTCTACAACTCCGGCTGACGTGATCTTAACGAACTTAGCTTGTTTCAGTTTTTCAATGTTCTTCGCACCACAATAGCCCATACCAGCCTTCAAACCTCCAACCAGTTGATACAGCACTTCCGACACAAGTCCTTTGTATGGTACACGACCAGATATACCTTCGGGTACAAGTTTCTTGATATCATCCTCCACATCCTGGAAGTAACGATCCTTCGATCCGTCTTCCATGGCTTCGAGTGAACCCATACCCCGGTACGATTTGAATTTTCTTCCTTCGTATATAATTACTTCTCCGGGAGCTTCTTCTGTACCTGCGAGGAGCGAACCAACCATCACGCTATCCGCACCGGCTGCTATAGCTTTCACTACATCACCGGAGAAACGTATACCTCCGTCAGCGATGATTTTCATATCGGAACCTTTTGCTGCTTTCGCTGCTTCGTATACGGCACTGAGCTGCGGTAAACCAACACCGGCTACTACACGTGTGGTACATATACTTCCCGGACCAACACCAACCTTAACAGCACTGGCTCCAATCTTGGCCAATGCTTTGGCGGCCTCACCGGTTGCTATATTTCCTACGATGAGATCGAGTTCAGGATATTTTTTCTTAACACGCTTTGCGGCATCCATCACACCTTTAGAGTGTCCGTGCGCTGTATCGATACTGATTACATCGACCCCGGCAATTCGTAATGCTTCAATGCGATCGAGTATATCTGGCGTAACACCAACGGCAGCCCCTACACGCAATCTGCCAAACTGATCCTGGCAGGCATTGGGTTTATTTTTCTTTTTCTGAATGTCTTTGAAGGTGATAAGACCGGTAAGTTTTCCTTTCTTATTGACGATGGGAAGTTTCTCGATTTTATAGCGCTTCAGTGTTCCTTCGGCCTGATCGAGTGTGATGCCTTCGGAAGCTGTGATCAGATTTTCTTTCGTCATGATCTTTTCAACAGAAGCATCCATATCTTTTTGAAAGCGTAAGTCGCGGTTAGTAATGATACCTACCAGCTTACCATTTTCATCAACTACCGGTATACCACCGATGCGATACTCTCTCATGATTTTCTCGGCATCGCGAACCGTAGAATGAATTTCCAGTGTGATCGGATCGAGTATAAGACCGCTCTGCGAACGTTTTACTTTACGAACCTGTTCGGCCTGAGCTTCGATCTTCATATTCTTATGAATGAAACCGAGGCCACCTTCCAGTGCTATACTAATAGCAACGTCTGCTTCTGTTACCGTATCCATGGCGGCAGAAACAATAGGAATGTTCAGCTTGATGTTGTTGGTTAAAAAACTGGTAGTAGAAGTTTCGCGTGGAAGGACATCTGAATACGCAGGAACAAGAAGCACGTCATCGTATGTGAGCGCTTCGAAAAGGAATTTTGAATTATCGAGCGGCATGGCAAATAATATTAGGATTCATTATTTGCCGGGCAAAGATATACTTTAATTATATAATTCACTAACTAAGATTGGAAAGTGGTCAATATTTCTTTCCACGATTCATTCTGCCGATATTTATTACCAATAATTGGTGGTGCTAATTTATTTTTGGCGGGCTAAACCAATATTTATGAGAAGAATCTTCTTTACTCTTTCCCTCCTTTTTTTATTCATCGTTTCTTTTGCACAGGTACAAACCGGTAAAGCATCCTTCTATGCCGATAAATTTGATGGCGTAACGACAGCCAGTGGTGAAAAATACCGCCACACTAAATTTACCGGAGCACATAAAAGTTTACCATTCGGAACAAAAGTACGTGTTACTAATCTCGCCAATAATAAATCGGTTGAAGTAAAAATAAACGACCGCGGTCCCTGGGTTGAAGGTCGCATCATTGACCTATCTAAAGCCGCTGCCGAGGAACTCGGCTTTGTAAACCTCGGGGTTGCCGATGTAAAAATTGAAATTATAGATGCCGGTGATGGAAAAACGAGCGACCCGGGCCGGCCGATCGATCACGTAATGGTAGAAGAAAAAGA
>DJFR01000015.1 GCA_002432545.1 Flammeovirgaceae bacterium UBA5867
GGTGAACCGTGGAATGGACTGGCAGTAAAACAAAATATAGGCTTCACCGAAATTTCAACACAGGATATATGGAAGCATCATCCGGAAAAGGCATTGGTGGTAAATAAAAAATTCAGTGAAGACAGAAGAGAAGATCTGAAGAACGTAATGAAGGCTGTGCTCGAAGCATGCAAGTGGCTTGATAACCGCGCAAACCGTAAGAAGGCTGCTGCAATCATTGGCAAACCTCAATATGTAAATGCACCGGCCGATGTTATTGAAGCACGCCTGATGGGTGACTATAATCTCGGATGCGATCTGGGTACACAGATATATACCGATGACTATATGCAATTCTATCGTGGTGGTGAAACCAATTTACCGCGTAAGGCACACGCTATATGGTTCATGACACAGTTTGTTCGTTTTGATTATTTACAAACTGCGCCTGACTATAAAACGATTGCCGATAAACTGATTATGCAGGATCTCTATGTAGAGGTTGCTAAAAGCATGGGGGTTAAAATTCCAGCGGATGATATGAAACCTTTTACATTGACACTGGACAAGGTAACATTTGATCCGAACAAGCCGGATGAATATTTGAAACTGGCTAAAAAGTAAACTATAAGAAGCGTTGTGTGATCCGCAAGGAAAACACAACGCTGATAACTATATATCAAAAACATTAAGATCATGAGAAGAACAATCGCTTTGACAATGTCATCGACCCGCGACCTGCTCAGTGGAAATAATGAAATGGGAAGTGTAGTGCTGTCAAAACTTCTGAACGTGTTGACAGGATTATTATTTAATATACTTGGCTTTGGCGTGCTGATCGGCATCTGGTATGGTGTAAGTATACTTACCGACAATGCCCTGCCAACACCGGCCGCTACCTTAGCCGTATTGTGGGAGATGACCAAAGATCCATTTTATGATTACGGTCCGAATGATAAAGGTATAGGCCTTCAGTTGGCAAATTCCATCGTGCGCGTATTTTTTGGTTTTATACTGGGTGCTGCCATCGCTGTACCTGCCGGGCTCTTGATTGGTGCGAGCAGCTTTTGTAAAAAAATGTTCTATCCCATTATACAAATATTAAAACCGGTGTCGCCACTGGCGTGGTTCCCGATCGGGCTTGTAGTATTCGAGTCGTCCAGTATAGCAACTATTTTTATCATCTTCATTACATCCCTTTGGCCAACGTTGATCAACACTGCGTTTGGCGTAGCATCTATACCACAGGATCATAAAAATGTAGCGAAGGCTTTCGGTTTTTCAAACTGGAAGTATCTCACGAAAGTATTATTACCCTATAGCTTTCCGCACATCATCACGGGTCTTCGGTTAAGTATAGGTGTAGCATGGCTGGTAATCGTAGCAGGTGAAATGCTCTCCGGGGGACTCGGTATAGGTTTCTTCGTGTGGGACAGCTGGAATGCGCTGAGTCTTGAAAAAGTTATCTCCGCCATTCTCATCATTGGTATAGTAGGACTTCTCCTCGACAAGGGATTCTCCTGGATCGAAAAGAAAGTAACCTACGAATCCTAACGTAAACACCTACACACGTACCAACCAAAACACGAAGAAAATGATTTCGATTCAAAATATAGAAATATCATTCAACACACCGAGAGGCAAATTTACCGCGGTGAAAGATATAAATCTCGAGATAGCCAAAGGAGAAATTGTATCCATCATCGGCCATTCCGGTTGTGGTAAATCAACAATACTCAACGCCATTGGCGGCATGCTGTTTCCGGCCCAGGGAAAAGTAATGTTGAACAATCATGAAGTAAAAGGACCGGGGCCTGATCGTGGTATCGTATTTCAAAATTACTCCTTGCTTCCGTGGCTTACTGTGGAGGAGAATGTATACCAGGCTGTAGACGCTGCATTGCCCGGTAAAGCAACTTCTGAAAAGCATGAACTCGTAACAAAATACCTGCGCATGGTAAACCTGTGGGAGCATCGTGAAAAATACCCGAAGCAGATCTCCGGTGGTATGAAACAGCGCACAGCTATAGCGCGCGCCTTTGCTATCAATCCGGATGTATTGTTACTCGATGAACCTTTTGGAGCATTGGATGCCCTCACAAAAGGATCGCTGCATATCGAGTTGCTCAAGATGTGGAACCTCACGCAGCAGAGTAAAACCATTGTAATGGTAACGCACGATATAGAGGAAGCTATATTTCTGTCAGACCGTATTGTTGTCATGAACAACGGGCCGGCAGCAACCATACGCGAAATCGAAGAAGTGCATTTACCACGACCACGCAACAAGAAAGAGATTGTAAACCTGGAAGAGTATAAAGTTATACGCGAACGTCTCCTGAATTTGCTGATGGATAAAGTGGAGATAGATGAGAAAGATTTCTTTAAAGAGAAGGCAGCCTGATACTCGTAAAGAGAATTCAGTATGCAAGCACATTTTAATATATAAAAGTTTTCAACTGTGACCAGACGACCTGAAGAAAGTTTTAAGACAACCTGTTCCTATTGTGGTGTGGGATGTGGCATGGTAGTGAAGAAAGACCGTAAGGGAAGAATTACGGTGGAAGGTGATAAAGATCATCCGGTGAATAAAGGTATGCTTTGTTCGAAAGGAATGAATCTTCACTATGCCATGCAAGACCGCAGCGATCGCCTCCTGTATCCGGAGATGCGCTATAGCAGGAGTCACCCGTATCAGCGTGTCACGTGGGATCAGGCGATACAACGTGCAGCTGCTGTCTTCAAATCAATTACACAAACCTATGGACCAGACTCCGTAGGTTTCTACGTTTCAGGTCAGTGTTTAACAGAAGAATACTATATCGCCAATAAACTGGTAAAAGGTTTTCTTGGCACAAATAATATAGACACCAACTCGCGCCTGTGCATGAGCAGTGCTGTAGCCGGGTATGCAAAAACATTGGGTGAAGATTCCGTCCCGGTCTCCTACGAAGATATAGAGCTGGCAGATTGTTTTCTGATAGCAGGAGCAAACCCGGCATGGTGTCATCCGATTCTGTTCAGAAGAATTGAAGCACACAAGCAGGCAAACCCCGATGTGAAACTGATTGTAGTCGATCCGCGCAGAACGCAGACCTGCGCACTGGCCGATCTTCATTTGCAGATCACACCCGGAACAGATATATACCTGTATAATGCAATAGCACGTATACTGATCGAGAACGGTGAAGTTGATTATGACTTTATCAGCAAGCACACCGAGGATTTTGAAAAGTATCGCGATTCAGTGTTCAAGTATACTGTTGAAGAAGCTGCATTGAATTGTGATGTGCCGGTAAATGATATCCACACAGCCGCTTCCTATATAGCTGCATCAAAAGGTTTTCTTACACTCTGGGCGATGGGACTTAACCAGAGTGTCATTGGTGTCAACAAAAATATAGCATTGATCAGTCTCAACCTGATCACCGGCCATATAGGTAAACCTGGCTCCGGACCATTCTCGTTAACCGGACAGCCCAATGCGATGGGCGGAAGAGAAGTCGGTGGACTTGCTACGATGTTAGCGGCACACCGCTCGTATGCCAATCCAAAACATCGCGAGGAAGTTGCTGCATTCTGGGGCGTGCCTTCGCTCTCGGAAAAGCCCGGACTTACGGCTACACAAATGGTAGAAGCATTGGAGCGCGGTGATCTGAAAGCAATCTGGATCATCTGTACCAATCCGTTGGTAAGCTTGCCAGACTCCAGGCGTGTAGAGGCTGCGTTGAAGAAAGCGCGCTTTGTAGTGGTGCAGGATATATCGCGTAAATCGGATACTGTTGAATTTGCTGACTTGATACTTCCTGCAGCAGGACACTTCGAGAAGGAGGGAACAATGACGAACTCCGAACGAAGAGTAAGTTACCTCAATAAAGTAATGGACGCACCCGGTGAAGCATTGCCCGATGTAGATATACTTTGCCGCTTTGCCAATGAAATGGGCTTTACAGGATTTAATTATACATCGGTAGGCGATATATATGAAGAGCACGCGCGTCTTACAAAAGGAACCAACCTGGATGTAAGCGGACTTACGTATGAATACCTGAAGGAAGAAGGTACGATACAATGGCCGGTGCCGGAGAAAGGACATAAAGGTACACCACGACTTTTTGCCGATCACCAGTTCTTTACACCTTCGCGTAAAGCTAAATTTCATGCACTCGATGATCCGCAGAATTTATCCGAGCCGGTAACGCAAGACCTTCCGCTGATCCTTACAACGGGACGTATACGCGACCAATGGCATACCATGACGAAGACTGGTAAAGTAAATAAACTTCGTCAGCATATCGATAAACCTTTCCTGGAGATACACCCGCACGATGCCATGCTTCGTAACATCAGTGAGGGAGATATAGTCGAGGTTGATAACTTCCGCGGTTCTGTTCGTGTCAGTGCGCGTGTAACAGAAGATGTAAAGAAAGGTGTAGTATTTATGCCGATGCACTGGGGAAAGATACTGCAGAAAGATCTCGGTCGTGCAAACAACCTGACCAACGATCTTGTTGATCCCGTGTCGAAAGAACCTGATTTTAAATTCTCGGCTGTTGAAGTTCGTAAATATGAAAAGCCGGTAGAGAAAATTATAGTAGTCGGAGCAGGCGCTGCAGCATATCGTTTTCTGCAAAGTTACAGGGCGTTGAATCAGCGTGATGAACTGCACGTGTTTTCGAAAGAGAAAGATCCGTTCTATAACCGCGTGTTGTTACCGGAGTATGTGAATGAGACACTGTCGTGGGAGCGCCTGCAGAAATTCCAGACCGGTGAATTTGAAGAGTTGAATGTAACGTTGCATCACGAGAATGAAATTGTGATGATCAACCGCACACAACAATATGTAGTGGATGTTCACGGCAAGAAACATATATACGATAAACTGATACTGGCTACCGGAAGCCGTGCCTTCATTCCGAAAGAAGCACCGGTACATTTGCCAGGTGTATTTACCATGCGCACACGCAGAGATGCAGATGAACTGAAGAAGTTTCTGAAACCGGAAGGACATGTGCTGATCATTGGTGGCGGATTGCTGGGACTTGAACTGGCAGCATCGCTTCGGGAGATGAATGTAAATACATCGATCATCCAGTTGAGCGGTCGTTTGATGGAACGTCAGTTGGACAATCTTTCGGGACAGTTGCTGCTGGAGTTTGTGGAAGAGATTGACATTCGTGTTTACCTGAACGACCAGGTTGAAAGTGTAGAAGCAGCGAAGGACGCAACGGGAAGGCTGGCGGCTTTTCTGAAGAGTGGTAAAACACTGAACGTAGATGCCGTGGTATATGCCGTAGGTACACGTCCGAATATAGAATTTGCAACGGAAGCCGGTGTAGAAAGTGCGCGCGGTATAGTTGTGAACGACTATATGCAAAGCAGCGACCCTGCTATATTTGCGATGGGCGAGATCGCAGAACACCGTGGTAAATTACTCGGTATAACTTCTGCAGCCGAACAGCAGGCAGATGTACTGGCGCGTTACCTCAATGGCGATGTGCAGAGTACATACGAAGGTTCTGTGCCAATGAACATTTTAAAATTCTCACACCTTGATCTTTGTTCCATTGGTATAGCCGAGGTGCCGGTGAACAGCGAAGGCTACGATGAAATATTGTTCATCGATAAATCCATGCGATACTATAAAAAGTGTATAGTAAAAGATGATAAACTGGTAGGCGCTGTATTGGTAGGTGATAAATCGGAGTTTGCTGATTTCAAAACGCTGATCGAAAGTCAGATTGAGTTATCGGAAAGACGTTTGCAACTTTTACGATCCGGTAAAAAGACAGAGCCGATGCTGGGTAAATTAGTATGCTCGTGCAACCAGGTAGGTGAAGGAAATATTCGCAAGCTGATACAGGGAGGTTGTCGTTCATTGCCTACACTTTGCCAGACGTCTGGTGCCGGTATGGGCTGCGGAAGTTGCAAGCCGGAAATTCAACGACTGCTCAAGGAGGAAGAGGTGGTAAAACAGAAAGCGTAGCCGTGGACACTTTGCTCAGCAGCTTCTGCTTTCAGTTTAAAAAATCACCTGACAGAAAACTTTGTAAATTTATACTTTGAAATAAAAGGCATACTTCATTTTATGCCTTAAGCTTATAGGGAATGGAAACCAAAAAGAGTGACTTAATACGGGCCTTTGTAAAAGGAGGAATTCTATCGCCAGCAGATTTGCTCAAGATCATGGACATCTCTCAGAACCTGGGAAATGGATTTGTACTCTTCGGCTCGCGACAGGATATCATGTTCCCATCCAATGGTGCAGATGAAAAAATGATCGATCATACTTTTCGTGATATACATATTGATTACGAATTGGGTAGCGATCAGTCTGTATACCAGAATATAGTAAGCTCGTATATAGCTGTAAATGTTGTTGAAACCACAAACTGGGTAAAGGAAGATTCGTATCACTTTGTAATTGATAATTTTGACTATAAACCGAAGATCAAGATCAACATTGTTGACCCGGTGCAAAGTATAGTTCCGTTGTTTACCGGTGAGTTGAATTTTATAGCATCGCGCGAAGAAAATTACTGGTACTTATATATCCGCGATCCACGCAAAGGTAATGTGGTGGAGAGCTGGCCAAAACTGATTTTCAGTCAGGATATAGCGAAAGTATCGAAGGCACTCGAAGAACTCATTCTTAATTTTCAGCCGTTCGGTATCGATGAGTTGTTTGTAATTCTGCAAGGCAAGATGCGCATTAACTATCGTGCCATTGCCGAGAAGCTGAAATATCCCGACAGTACATTTCCATACTACGAAGGATTGAACGCGATGTTGAACAACCAATACTGGCTGGGCTTATACTGGCGCAACAATCAATACGATATTGACTTTATGAGCGCTGCCTGCCGGTTGTGCCAGGAGACGAACGTAGGGAAGATCAACATTATTCCCTGGAAAGCTTTTATCATCAAAGGTATAAAAGCATCCGATCGCATTCGCTGGGAGAAGCTCATGGGTAAATTTGGTATTAACGGACGACATTCATCGCTTGAGTTGAACTGGCATTTGCCGGTGATCGATGCCGATGCACTTGAGTTAAAACGCTTCCTGGTTCGCGAACTTGACCAGCAGGATATCAGTACGCACGGGCTTACGTTTACGATTAAAATGAAACGCGATAGTTTTCTGTTTACGTCTATCGTGATCGAGCGTAATAAATCACTGGAAGCAAGCGAGCGGTATAATATACTTTATGCAAAAGATTTCAATCCGAACAAGATTGCATACCTCACGTATGCGCGCGATGTGAAGAAAGAAATTATACCCGCACTACTCATTGAATTGAGTAAGATGTACTATCGCCAGCTCAATCCCGAACGTGAAAAGCAGGCAGAGAAAGCCAAGGAGGAAAAAACAGGAACCGTTGCATCAAGCTATCAGTGCAGCAACTGCCTTTCTATATATGATAAGCGCTATGGCGATGCCGTGGCGAACATTCCTCCGGGAGTGGCCTTCGAAGAGCTTCCCGAGACCTATAAATGCCATGTATGCGATACACCTAAAAAGTATTTCGTTCCCATGACAATCACAGTAAGGACATAGAGCAGCGCTATATCTATAGTAAATCTTGTTTGTCAGATTATACTGATTTCAACAGTTCCTCGCGGTACTTGGTAAGTATACTCGATTTGGAGACAAAGCCCATGTATTGGCGATTGTCTACCACCGGCAAATTCCACTGATTGGTTTCATCGAATTTTTTCAAAATGCTGTGCAGGCTTTCGTTGGGATGAATCGCGGCCTGTGCTACAGTCATCAGGTCTTTTACAAACACCTTGTCATATTGATCGTGCTTGAAAATAATGTTCCGAACGTTATCGAGAAACACGAGTCCTTTCAGCTCACCGTTGTCCAGCACCGGAAATATATTTCGCTTGGAGCCTGAAATTACTTTTACCAACTCCTGTAATGTAGCTGTGGACTGAATCGTAGAGAAGTTTGTTTCGATCAGCTCGGCAAGGTCAAGTCTGCTGAGTAAATTTTTATCACGGTCTTCGAGTGGAGTCTTTAGTTTGTTCGAGAGTTTTTTCGCTTCCATCGAAAGCGGCTCAAAGTAATTTACAACGGTAATGCTAATGGCCGATACAATCATCAGCGGTATCATCAATTCGTAACCACCGGTAATTTCGGCAATAAGAAATATAGCCGTTAGCGGAGCATAGAACACACCGCTCAGCATGCCTGCCATCGCCACCAACGTAAAGTTAGTCTCCGGTATATAGGATATACCCAGCATGTTAACGATGCGTGCAAAAACAAAACCAATGTAGGCTCCCATAAACATAGACGGTCCAAAGCTTCCGCCATTGCCACCACTGCCAATGGTAAGTGCCGCAGCTATACATTTTAGAAATGCCAGGCAGCCGAGAAATATGAGCAGAGAATATTCTGAAGAGATAAATTGTTGAATGACGCTGTTCTGCACAAGTTCACCGGCATTCAGGTTGGCCAATGTTTTGATTGTCTCATACCCTTCACCGAAAAGTGGCGGAAACAAAAGGAGCAGTACCGACAAAAGAACACCACCGGTAATAACCCGTGTCCATATATTTCCGATCCGTTTCATTCGGGCGTCAACCCATTCAAACGAGCGTGCATAGTATAGCGCCAGGAAACCTGTTAATATACCCAGCAATATATAGAAAGGAACATTGTGATAATTGAAAGGCTGTTGCAAAGCGAACGACAGAATAACACCCTGTGCCAGTATTATTTTTGACAGAAGCGCACCGGAAGCCGCTGCAATGATGAGCGGTATAAAGGCAGAGGCACTTACATCGGTTAGCAATACTTCAACAGCAAAGAGCACTCCGGCAATAGGGGAGTTGAACGCTGCAGATATACCGGCAGCAGCACCACACGCCAGCAGGATTGTTTTCTCTTTGTATGATAAATTATATACCCTGCCATAGTTCGAACCGATTGCGGCACCTGTAGATACCATGGGCGATTCCAGTCCAGTAGAACCACCGAAGCCAACCGTAAGTGCCGAAGTAATAAGGTGGGTATACATTTGACTTGACGGAAGTATACTTGATTTTTTTGTTATAGCATACACAATCTCGGCACTGCCTTTTCGGAAACGGCCGTGTAAAAAACGATGTACATAAAATACAGCGAGTCCGATACCGATTATCGGGAAGAGTGTAAACAGGAAGAACTCTTCATAATTATGCGAGTAGTACGTAACGATGGTTTCAATACTGTGAACAAAATATTTGAGTATAATGGCAGCGAGTCCTGATGTAAGACCTACAATTATACTGGACAGGATAAAGAAATGACGAGGTGATAGTGTATCGTGAATGTAGACATTAAGGCGTTTAACAATGTTGTGAATCCTCTTGATCATTTCGGCTCCTGTAAAAGTGCCAAGATAGGAAATGATTCAGGGAAGCAAAACCTATTGAGATAATACTGCCTGTGCTTTCTTCTTAAGTTCGCGAATATCGGTGATTGGTATATGCATCTCCTTCGCCAGCTCATCCCACTTACGCATGCGTATGCTGACATCGAACAGAGGATCTTTTTCGAAGGCATCAGCTTCTTCAGCACGCATTACGCCACCCTGGTATTCAAGTGTCTTCCTGCTGGCTTCGCTGAGTTGCTCATAGTATTCAGGATATTTGAAAGTAAGATAACGCTTTGCCTGTACATGATTTTCCACAAGTCTGGCGATACGTTCCGGAAATCCTTTTGATCGTAAATAATCGCCACCGATCTTCTCATGACTTTTTATACCATAGCCGCCCATGTTGTTATCGGCTTGCAGCATCACGCAGATGTGTCCTATATCATGAAAGAATGCTGCGAGTATAACTTCATCATCGTATCCCTCCTGTATGGCGAGCTCGGCTGCCTGCGACATGTGCTCAAGCTGCGATACAGGTTCACCAATGTAATCCGCATCACCATATTTTTCATAGAGTCCAAACACTTCTTCGATAACAGCAGGGGCGTTCATTGCAGCAGGATTTATATCGAAGATACTAAGATATGTATTATCATCGCATTAAGTTTCTGTGTTTCGTTTTGAACGGTATTACAGGAATAGGACAAGTGATTTATATTTCCTGAAAATTGAAACTATATGGCTATTGAACTGGTGATATTCGACCTGGCAGGAACTACGGTTAAAGATAATAAAGATGTACATCGTGTATTGCAGCAGGCACTGCAACAGCACGGTGTTGATATTTCGATTGAAGATGCAAATGGTGTGATGGGAATTCCGAAACCTGTAGCGATCGATCAGCTCTTGCGTAAACGCTATACCGGAACCAAAGCCATTACTGAAAACTGGATTGATGACATACATCGTGTGTTCGTACAGCAGATGATTGACTTTTATAAACACGATTCTTCCGTTGGTGAGAAAGATGGTGCGAGTGAGACTTTCCGAAAGTTGAAGGAGATGAAACTAAAGGTTGTTGTGGACACCGGTTTTGATCGCCAGATTACAGCGCCTTTGCTGGAACGGTTGGGCTGGCAAAAAGCAAACCTGGTGGATGCGAGTGTTACCAGTGATGAAGTACCGCGCGGCAGACCTTATCCCGATATGATTTTTCGCGCCATGGAACTGACAGGTATACGTGATGCAAAAGCCGTTGCAAAAATTGGCGATACAGCTTCCGATCTGCAGGAAGGAAACGCAGCAGGTTGTGCACTGGTAGTGGGCGTTACGACCGGAGCCTTTTCGCGTGAAGAACTTTTGAAAGAGAAACATACTCATCTCATCAATCACTTATCTGAGCTTCCTGAAATTATAGCGCAGCATTCTTGATGTTCTGTTAATGAAATATTAACTTCATGTTAAGCAACTTTTAACATGAGGTGAAACGAACTATAGCAGTTTGGCTGATCTTGTTTACTGTTGGTAAACTCATCGCACAGCATCACGTGTGGTATGATGGAGTACTGGTATTACAAACACAACAGGTACTAACGGGCGCACTTGCTATAGAACCGGATCATGATATAGTCTTGCATAAAAGCGGAGATCATGTAGATATATATCCGGCACACCGCGTTCAATCGCTTCAGTTCTTCGAAGCAAAAACTAATATTAACCGAAAGTATATATCGTTGCAATACGGCACCTGGAGGCGGCATCATTTATATGAAGTTGTTGTGAAAGGAACTGTTCGCGTGGTGCGCAGACTCAAGCAACGCACATCTTCAACGTTGTCGGATGCGGATAGCTTTATATATTATATCTATACCGGTACTGAACTTGTTCATCTTCATTCTTTTCGCAGGCAGATATACCCGACTCTTCAGCAGGGGGGTGGCGCCCAGTTCTCCATGTTTGTGCTGGATCAGAATCTTAATCCGAACGAAGCTGCACATGCCATTCGCATGGTGCGTTATTATAATACACTGGTGGTAAATGATGAATCGCTTGTGCGAAGTGCCGGCCGGTAAAGATCTGAAATGATTTTACCGGCGGATTTGTTTTTTTTGCTATAGTATATAATTACGCGCCTTTCCGGAGATCGTTGATGCGCGTAGAGGCTTCTTCTTCTTTCATGGTTGAAAGTATCATCCAGTGAACATCCGGTATATTCAGGGGGGCAAAGGCATTCAGCATTTCTATACCATGCTTGTTCTTTTCTATGGTAGTTCCGGTGTCGCCTTGTAGTCCGGTTTCGACAGACGTAAGCTTTATGCCTTCCAGCAGGATACTGGTATTCATTTTATCGATCTGGCGGATAATATTTTCATTATACCCGATCTTCCTGAGTCCGCTGAGATACTTTCGTTTGTCCTCGAGCAACTCGCGGGCTACGGAACGCAATTTATAGTCGCTGCCAATAAGCAGTGTCTCACCGCTCTCACCGAGGCCGTCATCCTGCCAGTTATTATCACCGGTAAGAATCTGGTTTATTTTATGGATCGGCATCTGGAATACAAGTATACCAACCTTCTCATCGCCATCATATATAGGGCGTGCTATAAACGATGCCGGTGTGCGATACGATGGATCATACGGCTCAAAGTCTTCGAGCTTGACAAATTTTTTGTCGGTGCTTTGAATTGCTTCTTTCACCACGCGACCAAAATTTGTCTGGTTATACAAACCTGTAAGGAGACTCGTGGCAAAATCAATTTCTTTAAAAACACTATATACCATATCGCCTGTAACCGGGTCGATCAGAAATATATCATAGTACCCAAACTTCTCGAGGTAGCTGCGCATTACCGGGTGGTAGTACGCATGTACTTTGCTATAGGCACTGCCATCACCGGCATCATCCAGCAGCGATTTTTCACCGGTAGGGTGAATATTATTGGATATATAGTGATACTGTAAAATATCGGCTGATACTTCTTTCGGGAAATAATGCTCTACGCGTTCAAGCTGATCGGTGTTTTCTTTCAGGCGCGGTATAAATTCATCGGCATAGTATTGCTGAAGACTGGTCTTCATCGCCTGCAGTTGTTCCTCCGTTACACCCTGCTGCATTTCTGCAAAAGTTTTACGGAATGATTTTACAGCATCAATGATCATCTTGTTTTCAGAGAAAGTACGGATCTGATTTCGGATGATATCGAAGTAATACTCAACGTTACGTTTCTTGGTAGAGTTGATAGACTTGAGCTGATCAAATTTTGACTGATGGTTCAGTTCGGTTAACTGTCTGAACAACGCATTGTATTTACGGCTGATCTCTTCTTGCGTAGCCTGCAACTCTTCCTGGTTCTGGCGAAGCTCTTCTTCCTGTGCGCGAAGGTTTTCAGCTTGCTGGTGCGATTCATCGAGCAGACGTTGTGTATGCTCGTTGGTGCGGAACGACAGTATAGTATGCGCTATGTTTTCTCCGATCTTCTCTACAAATGCAATCTCGTGTGGCTGAAACGCTTTGAACGATGCAAGCTCTACGATACCAACGACATCTTCGTTTACTTTTAACGGAACGATCAGCAGGTTTCGCGGATTCGCTTCACCAAGTCCGGATGTAATGCGAACAAAATCATCGGGTACTTCTGTCAGATATATAGTTTGTCTTTCCAGGAATGTTTGCCCGATAAGGCCCTCGCCTATAGCAATTTTCTTGGTGAGATGTTTCGTGCGGTTGAAAGCATAGCATGCCGTCATCTCCAGGTATTGATCACCAGTCTCCGTATCGCTCAATACAAATATAGCACCCTGGTTCGCTTGCAACAGATTTACCAGGTTCTTGGTAATGTCGTGTACCAGCGCATCTATTTTTTTATTCGAACGAAGTACTTCCACGAAGCGTGCGAGTCCATCCGTTGTCCAATTGCGTTTTTGATCCTCTTCTTTTACAATCCGTAAATTATCTTTCAGTTTCAGCAGTGAGTGTCCAAGTTGATCCTCTTCGTTATCGGGTTGATAGGCTACATCAAGATTACCGCTTCTGATCTCTTCGGCAAAATTGGTTTTATGTACCAGGTCATTCTTTAAAGTGTTGAGCGATGATGCTATAGCTGCCAGTTCATCATTACCGGTAACAGCAGCGTGCGTTTGAAATTTACCCGTGGCCAGGTCAGTGATGGTTTCTTGTATCGCATAAAGCCGCGCGCGTATGTTTCTGGCGAATGAAGCGAGAAGAACACAGTACCCCACGAGCAACAACACAACGATACCGGCAACCATCGGTTTTTCAGTGGCAAGCTTTTCGGTATTTCGGGTAGTGATATAAAAAACCAGAATAATCACTAACAAAGCGGGGGTCAGTGACAACGACAAGAGCTTCCATTGGAATTGTCGCTTCTTTGGAATTATAGACATTTTAAATACTGAATTAACCCTTCAAATTACAAAAATTATAGCTGTTGCCGGGCACAAATAAAATGTTTTTAAAAGAATCGGTAAAGAAAGTTTTAAGCATTAACGTACCCGCTTCTTACATTCGTTTGTGTTTGAAGTGGAAGTAAACCATGGAGCCTGCAATCAGCAGCGTACCGGCCACTGAAATAATATACCCGGAAGAAATAAAAACATTCAGCCAACTGACGGATGCATACCCAAACTCTTTAAAGAAAAGTATACTAACGCTGCCGAGATACCCGAATGAATCAGCTACATACATAATAAATCCTACCGTGCCTACGTATTGAAAGGCTGCGATGAGCCGGTCAAAGAATATACTGTTGAAGGGAACATAACCCATGTAGAGGCCTAAGCCGATGAGGATCATCCAGACCGGAGGGGTAATAAGTTGCTGCTCGAAAAAAAATGTACTTACCCCAATCAGGATCATGCCCGCCATAATGATTACGTGATTAACCATGAGTGCCAATTGATTGTTCCGGATGATCATGATGCTGCCCATAATGACAAGTACGGCAATAGACACGGGCACTTCCGTTGCCGTAAAGATCTCGGGTGAGTTTCCATACCCCAGCGTTTTCCATACTTCGGCAGAAAAATTGTCTCTGAAGTCGCGGAAGATGGTGAGTAACATATAGCAGAGTACAAACAGAATTATACCCGGTAAAAATGTAGTGATGAATTTTTTTCGTTCGGCAAGATCCATCGGTTGCCTGCGGGTTCGCAGTTGCTCATCCAGGGCAGAAGGTGGTGGCATTTTATCAAGCAGGTATAAAAAGATAAGCAACGGTATACTATAGATGCAGCAGGTAACAAATGGCATCCACATTTCTGATACGCCCCAGTCGCGAATGAGGTAGGCACCTGTGGAGCGACATAGTCCGGAAGAAAAAATAAAACTTACCGAGAGTGAAGCTCCGAGTACTTCCGTCATTCTTCGTCCTTCGAGATAACCGAATACCATACCCCAGATCATACCGAGCGGTAAACCATTGGTAAAAAGAAAAATGATATTGTAAGGAACCGGTGTAATGGCGAACAGCAGCCACGAAGCGCCTGCTATACTCACCAGAATCAGGATACCCACCGAGCGCGAATGAGCTTTTAATTCTGAAATTACTTTTATACCAATGAACTTGGACATGCCATAGCCCACCACCTGGAAAATTACCAGCCACACTTTATAGCTTATACCCGCATAGAAAATTCCTTCGAATGAAGCTGCTGCAAAAGTTTTGCGAAATGCATACACACAGGTATATAAACAGAACGCAGCGATCGATGCATAAATGGTAAACCAGAAACCATTGGTTTGCCGGAGCCACTGCGTTATCGGGTGCTCAGCGGAGGATGATACCTTGCTCGTTGTAGCGGAAAGATTGCCAGCGGCCTTCATGCAAAATGGTTAAAGTTTTAAATCCGATTTGGTTCAACAAAACAGCCGTGTCGGCAAACTGGTTAACGAGGTCATCCGGATGATGCGCATCGCTGCTGAGGGTAACGGGTATATTTTTCTGAAGTATATATTCGAGTATACGTGGGCCCGGATAGGTAGTGGATGATTTTTTCTGGTAGATGCCGCGGGTGTTCACTTCAATGATGGCACCGCTGGCCGCAATGGTATCGATCGTTCTTTTTACTTCCTGCTGATACCAGGCATCGTCTTCATTAAAAAGCTTGCCCTCTATATTCTGTATCTTGATCTTATCGAGATGTCCTATAACAGTAGGGCAGGCTGTCGCAATCATTTCGCGCGTCAGTTCGTAATAGCGTACCAGAGTGTCGCGAATGTTGCTGTTGAAAATCTTTTCATAGCCTTCCAGGAAAAAAGCATGTGTCCCATCAATCTCCCAGCGAGTTCCGTCCGGGAGCTGATCGACAAAGTGAACAGAGCCGATGGTATAGTCCAGTTTACCGCGGAAGTCGTTGGGAGAAATCGCCCCCGGTATAAAGTCAATCTCGAGACTGGTATATATTTCAGTGTGCGAATTTTTCTTCAGTGTATTTACTTCGTGCAGGTATGCATCGAGGCTTTCCGGTTTCATACACCATTTGCTGGGAAAGGGTAGCGGTGCATGCGATGAAAGACCGAGACTGATCATGTTCAGTTCTTCAGCCTTGCGAACATAATCCTGTATCGGACCTTTGCCATCGCAGTATGCGTTGTGTGTATGAAAATTAGACCACATATACAGGTTTAGCGTTCAAAGTTTATTGTTAAATGTTGCAAGAAAAACAATAAAGCGCAACCTTAACAAAACGATAAACTCCGCGATGGACTGGTAATCCATACAAACATTAACCTTTGGTATAGAAGAAATTTTTCTGAGCAGACTAAATTATAATTGAATATGAATCGCTCCGCAGATATTGCCATTGTTGGTGCCGGCATTGTAGGACTCGCACATGCCTATATGGCACTTCGTAAAGGATATAAGGTAGTTTTATTTGAGCGGGAACAATTTGCTGTGGGAGCCTCCGTACGAAACTTCGGACTGGTGTGGCCAATAGGACAGGAACCCGGTGTTGGTCTGGACCGTGCGTTGCGTGCACGCCAGCACTGGCATGAAGTAGCTGCACAGGCAGGCTTTTGGATAAAGTCTAACGGTTCATTACACCTCGCATATCACGAAGATGAATGGAATGTGTTGCAGGAGTTTATGGAGCTGTATAAAGATGCAGGTTATCAATGTAGTTTGTTGAATGCTTCTGCGGTAGTGAGTAAATCTCCGGTAGTTCGTAAAGACAATCTGTACGGAGGCTTGTGGAGTGACACCGAAGGAACAGTATACGCACGCGAAGCCATTCGGAAAATACCATTGTGGCTCGAAGAGAAATTCGGATTGATACTGCGGTTTGGACACGTAGTAACAGAGGTTGATGTGCCGCACGTAAAGACCGCACGCGAAAGCTGGCGTGCCGAAAAAGTATTGATATGCAGCGGTGCCGATTTTGAAACACTATACCCGGAAGTATACGACCAGCATCCGTTGTCGAAGTGCAAACTGCAAATGATGAAAGCTGTTACCGAAAAGCCGGTGAGCATAGGCCCTACGTTGTGTGCCGGTCTGACGCTGCGCCATTATGCTGCGTTTGGAAAATGTCCGTCATTAAAAAAACTGGATGCACGCTACGATCAGCAGTCTGAAGATTTCAAGAAGCACGGTATACATGTTCTGCTCGCGCAGAACGAAGCCGGTGAACTGATCATTGGCGACTCTCACCACTATAGCAAAACCGTAGAGCCTTTTGATTCCGAACACGTCAACGATGTCATCATTAATTACCTCAACTCCTTTGCAGATCTCGGCAACATTAAAATTACCGAACGCTGGCATGGTATATATCCCAAGTTACAAGGCAACATCAGTCTGGTGATAGAACCCGAACCCAACGTAACCATCATCAACGGCCTCGGAGGCGCAGGCATGTCGTTAAGCTTCGGGCTCGCAGAGGAGACAATTGAAAGACTATGAAATTATAATATTATAAGATTGTAAGATTAGAAATTAGATTGTCTTTAATAATCTTTCAATCCTCCATTTCCAATCTTACAATTTCGAAGAAATAAAATATAGCACGAGCATCACTACTTTCTTCTTCGAGCGATTCACGGGGAGGTGAGGTATGGTGGCATCGAAGTATATAGAGTCGCCTTCTTCGAGGAGGATTACTTCGTTGTTAATGTGATACTCGCAGTTTCCGCTGATGATATATTTGAACTCGTAGCCATCGGTGGTGGTAGGTTTGCCGGTGGCACCTGGCTCTAAGGTCAGCAGTACAGTTTCCATGCTGCAGTTTGCAATGTTCTGCGAGAGTATAAATTGATAGTTGAATCCTGCACGACCTTCGCGTTCCATCGGAGCATATTGATCTTTCTTTACCAGTAAATAATCTTTACCGTTGCTCAACACCATATCCTGGAAAAACTCTTTTAAAGAAATGTCAAGCGATTGAATAATGCTCACAAATACCGGCAGCGATGGAACTGTGCGCGAGTTTTCTACTTTGGACAGCAGTCCTTTACTCACATTGGAGCGAGCTGCCAGTTGTTGTATAGTAAGGTTTTTTTCAAGCCGTGTAGCCCGTATTTTTTGTGCGATACGCGATACAACTTCATTGTCGATCATGCCAGAGGATGTTTACTGATTGTAAACATATAAAATATACCCGCGCTGATGAACCTGTAAAAAAACGCTGTTGGCATTTATTAAATCAATGTTATGTCCCGAAACGGTTGTCTTGATAGTATTTCGGGGTTTCGTATTTGTAAATACTGATTTCGTTAATAGAAGTTTCATTTCATATAGTGAAGTTTAATTCATACGTAACGTTTGTCTAAACGCTACTTTAATCCGAATACTCACCTTTGATGCAGAAATTAAGTGCATGCTATAGTATAGTCGGTATACACCTATATATAGTGTATGCACCTTGAGGATTAACAACCCCTAACCCTTAAAAACGTATGAATCAATCTCTACTGAAGAATTCAAATTCTTTAGGAACAGCACTGGGCCGCGCATCGCTTATACTGGCTGCGTGGCTTTTTGCTTTTGGTGCGTATGCACAGACTGCCATTTCCGGTCGCATTACTTCCGGTGAAGATTCTTCACCGCTGCCCGGAGTAAACATCCTTGTAAAAGGAACATCCAACGGAACCATTTCCGATGCTGAAGGCAGGTATAGTATAGATGTACCATCAACCGATGCGACACTTGTATTTTCGTTTGTAGGCTATATATCACAGGAAGCTCCGCTGGCCGGAAGAACATCTGTTGATATTATGCTGGCAACCGATGCTACACAGTTATCTGAAGTAGTTGTTACTGCGCTCGGTATTGAAAAAGACAAAGCCAAAGTTGGTTATGCTGTTCAGGATGTAAAAGGTTCTGATTTGGTAAAAGCCAGGGAACCGAACCCGGTTAACGGATTGGTAGGAAAGGTAGCCGGTTTAACGGTGGCCCCTTCTGCCGAAATACTGGGTGCACCGCAGTTATACCTGCGCGGTAAAAAGCCTTTGTTTGTCGTGGACGGTGTGCCGATTCAATCAGACACCTGGAACATCAGTGCGGATGATATTGAAAGCTATACAGTATTGAAAGGACCAGCAGCCTCTGCGTTGTATGGATCACGCGGTATATATGGCGCTATTCAGATCACTACGAAGCGCGGCTCAAAAGACAAGCGTGGTTTCTCGGTAGAATTCAATTCGTCTACCATGGTAGAGAATGGTTTTCTTACTATTCCAAAAGTGCAAAGCGAATATGGTCCGGGCGATCATGGTAAATATGCTTTTGGTAATGGTAAAGGTGGCGGAAAGAATGACTCAGACTATGATGTCTGGGGACCTAAATTTGAAGGACAGTTAATTCCGCAGTATGATGGTGAATATACTCCCGGTACAGAGTATACCACAACTTTTGCCGATGGTACAACCTATACCGGTAATATAAAGCCTACACCGTGGGTAGCGCGTGGTAAAAATAACCTCGAGCGTTTTCTGCAAACCGGTGTTGTTGCTACCAACAACCTGGCGGTATCAACTTCCGGAGAGAACCACGATCTGCGTTTTTCGTACTCGCACAATTATCAGCGCGGTCTCGTTCCGAATACCGATCTCAATGCCGACAACTTTAATATAGCGGCTGGCGTAAATCTTTCTCCGAAAGTGAGATTCGAATCGAACATCAACTACAACCGTCAGTATACCGAAAATATACCGGATGTGAATTACGGTCCGAACAGTATGATCTATAACATTATTCTGTGGGGAGGAGCAGACTGGGATGTTGATGACATGAAACAAATATGGCAGCCTGGTAAAGAAGGTATACAACAGGTATATGCAGAATATACCCGGTATAACAACCCGTGGTTCCTGGCGAAGTACTGGTTAAGAGGACACTATAAAACCGATGTATACGGCTATATGTCGCTGAAGGCAGAACTTGCTCCGGGTCTCGAACTGATGGGACGTACACAGATTAACACGTACGATCTGTTGCGCACGGAAAAATTCCCATATTCAGCAACGGTATACGGACGCGAACAGGCAAAAGGTGATTACCGCGAAGATAAACGCCAGCTGTTCGAGAACAACACGGACATCATGCTTACGCTGGACAAAAACATCAGTCCGGATTTTACACTCAAAGCTTCCCTCGGTGGTAACCTGCGTACATTTACCTATCGCTCAAGCTATACCACAACGGACTACCTAAGCGTTCCGGGACTTTATAATTTTACCAACTCACTGAACCCGATCCGTGCCTATAATTTCAATTCTACCATGCAGGTAGGAAGTGGTTATGGCTATATCGATCTGGACTACCAGAACTTCCTGGCACTGTCGCTTACCGGTCGTGTTGATAAACACTCTACACTTCCAAAAGGAAATAATACATTCTTTTATCCATCTGCTTCGTTGAGTGCTATACTTTCAGAAAAGATCACGTTGCCTGAATTTATGTCATTCCTGAAAGTAAGAGGATCGTATGCACGTGTAGGGGGCGCTCTTACAACGGCAACGGTTGCTCCTTCCTATATATACTCAGGCGATGGACAAAGTCCGCTGGGATATGGCTCCGAATACTATACGCCTTACGATGGACCCAGTTTTGTGAACACCGAAGCATACCGCGGTGGTAAACTCTTCAATAATATACCAGGTGCTTACTACAGCGACCGCTTGTCGAATGAAAACCTGGAGCCGGCATTCAGTTCTACGTGGGAAACCGGATTGGACATCAAGTTTTTACAGAATCGTTTAGGTTTTGATGTTGCGTACTTCCAGAGCCTGGATGGTCCCGGTATATTTAACAAGCAGATTTCCGAATCCAGTGGCTATACTACTATCGTATCAAACGGTATAAAAACACTTCGTAAAGGCTGGGAGGTTACCATCAGCGGTACACCGATACAAACTGCAGAAGGATTCTCGTGGAATGTATTGGTAAACGGATCCACTTATAAAGAATACCTCAACGAAATTGCACCGGGTATCGATCGTATCGAAGCAAGCTTCTTCAACGGAAGTATAAATGGTAATAACAGCTTTATATATAAAGGAGATCGCATCGATAAATATTACGGTGAAGTATTTCTGAAAGATCAGCAGGGTAATTTGATCAATGACGATAGCGGAAGACCGATCGCGAATCCTATACCACAATATCTGGGTAATCTCAACCCTGATCTGGTGTGGGGTATCAACAACAAGTTCAGCTATAAGAACATCAGCTTCAGCTTCCAGTTTGACGGACGCATTGGTGGCAAAATCGTTGACTATGTACAGAGACAAACTTATCGCGGAGGCCGTATCATCAACACAACAGAAGGTGCTATGGGCGAAGCGCGCTACCAGGATTATCTCGGTGTTAAATCATGGGTGGGCCCTGGTGTAAGTGTAGCAAGCGGTAGTATTGAAACCGATGATAACGGAAACATTACTAACTATAATGAATTGCAATTTACACAAAATACAACGGCTACATTTTTACAAGACTGGATCAGCCGCTATTACTCGAAAGAAGAAGCAAACCTGGTGAGCCGTTCGTATGCGAAACTCCGCGAAGTAGTGGTGACCTATAACTTCCCGTCAACGATGCTCGAGCGTACTTTTATACGTAACGCTTCTGTATCACTCATCGCGCGTAACCTGTTATACTTTGCCGAGCGTAAAGATCTGGACATCGATCAGTATGGTAATAACCTCTCCGGTTATTCAACGCTGCAGTCGCCTACTACAAGACGTTACGGTATAAACATTAACATTACTTTCTAACGCACGCACCCATGAAAAATATACGATACTATATAGCACTTTCATTCCTGGTGATATTTACGCAGTGCCAGGATTTTGATGAGATCGAAAAGAACCCGAACCAGACTACCACGGCACCTCCGTCATTGATACTGACGGGTATACAAAACGATATGCTCGAATCACCGTGGTCGATGGAGCACCGCTGGAACCAATACTGGTGCTGTAACTATAATTACTACGGCAACAATGAGTATAGCTGGACAAATGCTACGCTGAAGTTTCAAACTTTGAAAAATGTTTTGAAGATGGAAGAAGAAGCATTGAATACAGGAGCGAAAGCACTCAACCCGTATTCAGCACTTGGTAAATTTTTCCGGGCATACTTCTACGTGCGCATGACGCAACAGGTAGGTGATCTGCCGCTGGAAGAAGCGCTGCAGGGACTGGAGAATACGACACCGGTATATGCATCACAGAAAGATATATACCTGCAGGTACTCACCTGGCTGGAAGAGGCTAACAACGACCTGGCTTCGCTGATCGCAGCTGGTACCCCTGCGCCAACCGCTCCATTAGGAGATATTTTTTCAGGAGATATATACCTGGGCAATAGCTTGCTCGCATGGCAGAAAGTTGTGAACTCATTTACATTGCGTGTGCTCATCAGCCTGAGTAAGAAGGAAAGTGATGCTGATTTGAATGTCAGGAATCGCTTCAACGCCATTGTCTCAAACTCTGCAAAGTATCCGTTGCTGACAAGTGCGGCAGACAACCTGCAGATATACTATAACGGTTCAACCAGTTTATACCCCACCAACCCGGGTAGTAAAGGTCTTGATAAAGGTCGCTATAACATGGCCGAGATGTATGTAAAGACATTGACTGATCTGGAAGATCCGCGTGTGTTTATAACCTGTAATCCTGCTGAAGCAAAACTAAAAGCAGGTGTTGACTTTGACGACTTTGATGCTTACATCGGTGCAAGCTCTGCAGAGAGTCTTGATGACATGGCATCGAAGGCCGGTAAAGGTGAATACTCATACGCAAACCAGATTCGTTACTACGGAACTTTTAATGGACCGGAGCCTGCGCTGATGGTAGGTTATGCTGAGCAATGTTTCAATATAGCAGAAGCCATTAACCGCGGTTGGACAACGGGTAATGCCGAGGCATTCTATAACAATGGAATTACAACTTCAATGGAAGTGTACGGTATAAAAGATGGCTCGTCTCTAAAAGTAACGGGTGCCGATGAAACGGTGTTGGGAGAAGTTGCACCTTCTGTTACCAACTACTTGAACAGTATACCGGTAAAGTATGCAGGCAACAATGCCACCGGTCTTACACAAATCCTTACGCAGAAGTATCTCGCTTTCTTTCAGAATTCCGGATTGGAAGCATACTATAATCAACGCAGAACAGGCGTGCCTGAATTTGCAGCAGGAACAGGAACCGGTAACAACGGTGTGATTCCGAAACGCTGGCTATATCCGAGTGCTGAAGAAACTGTAAACGGAGACAATTTAAGCAAAGCTATACAAAGCCAGTTTGGCGCGATGGGCGATAGCAAGAATGCGGAGATATATATTATAAAAGATTAAAAAGATTAAACCGAGAGACCAGCCTGGAGTAAATACTCCGGGTTGTTTTCTTTTTACAATCAAAATATATACTACTTTATGTCCAACCGCAGAGACTTTCTTAAACGATCGGCACTTACGGGATTGATCACTACGATAATACCTTCGTGGTTGCCGGCAAAAGCTGTAGACGCTCCTTTCAGCAAGAGCAGGAAGCGCGCGTTGCGTATAGCACACATCACGGATGTACACATGTTCGATCGGGCCAATGCGGAAACCTGTTTAGCGCGTGTGATGCATGAGATCAACACCATGAAGGATAGACCTGACCTGATCATTAATACAGGTGATACCGTGATGGATGAAAACAAGCAGACGCTGGAGGCAGTAGAAACGCGGTGGGCTTCGTGGAATAAAATTGTAAAGGCTGAGAATAGACTTTCGCTTCATAGCGCATTGGGTAATCATGATGTATGGTATGGTCCGGATGAGACACTCGATGCTGCCTATAAAAAAGACAAGCGCTACGGAAAGCAGTGGGCTATAAACGAATTGAAGCTGCCGAACCGTTACTATGCATTTGAAAAGAACGGCTGGAAATTTATAGCACTCGACAGCATCAACGGAGATCATGGCTATCAGCTGGATGATGAACAATATCAATGGCTTGAGAAAGAATTATCAAAAAATCCAGCGGCACCGGTATGCGTGTTCAATCACGTTCCAATTCTTTCCATGGGTGCGTTGCTATACTATACCAAACGCAAACCACTGGAAGAAGTGAAGTTTCCTTCCGGTGATATGCACAACGATCATCAGCGCATTAAAGATCTTTTCTTCAGAAATAAGCAGGTGAAGTTAGCGCTGAGTGGCCATGTACATTATGTAGACGCTGTTGAATATTTAGGTGTAAAATATTTGTGTAATGGTGCCGTGTCGGGTAACTGGTGGGGCAATCCGCTGGCACTCGATGAGTTTGCTCCGGTATACGCAATCATCGATCTCTATGAGGACGGATCGTCTGAATATAGCATGGTATACTATGATTCGAAAGTATAAGTTGACACGCAGTTGATTAAAGAAATCATAACCTGCGTCATACTTACATCATTATTTTGTAACGACAGTATAAATGTATACTCATCATGAGGTAATACTGTTGTAGCATCTTTGTGCATGTTTAAAAGGTTTTTGCAATTTTGTCTGGTTGGTTGTTGTTCCTGTGTATTTGCGCAGGAGCGCCAGACAGAATTCCGTTGGCGGGTATAAAAAAATAAAGCAGGGATCTTGTCCCTGCTTTATAGTATATATTATATACAAATGTGTTAACCTAGAAAGGACTTTTCTCAAGTTTGGCATCTGCCGGTATTGCAAATAGTTTAGCTTCCAGCGTCATTGGTTTAACTTCCGTTGCTATACTTTCGAGCGAGAACTGTGGTGTCTCAATCGTCATCTTCAACGGCAACGCCTGTGTGCGTGAAATATACTCATAGAAATTCTGATACTTGAAATTGGTGAACAACTTTGCATCAGCCTTCAGCTTCGGACTATAGTAATATTTCTGTATACCTGATTTGCATGTGAGCGTAATCTCATCGCAGGTATAGCCCAGTATTTCGGTTGCGCCTTTTTTGATTTCTGCTTTGATAACGGCATCCGGGTTCGCTGCAGCATCAATCCAGTACAACGACTCCGAGCTGGTCATTTTATTATAAAGCTTGTTGTCTTTGTTAACATATATCTGCCACTGGAAATAACTGCCGTTCGTAGCAATTTTATAGTTTCCTGCTTTTACAAAATAATCCTGTTTGCTTCCCATCATGGCTGTGAGTTGCTCGTCTGTTACGTTGGGCAGCTTGCTTTTGTACTTGTTTTCGTAAATGATCTTACCTTCAAACGGCTGTGCAGTAACGGCTGCGTGTAAAAACAGGAAGCCGATCATAAAAAATAATTTCCTCATGTATATATAGTTTAAAAATGGTTAGTCATTAATCGCCTTTAATTTTGCCATGGCACGTACCGGAAATGTACCTACGCCTTTAAACTTAGGCGGCACAGCACTGAATGTAAAATCATCGTCCGGTAAAAGCGATAAGTTGCAAAGGTGCTCTACGATTAGTATCTCGGCTCCCAGCAACGTAGTGTGTACCGGTCGGCTTTTGCCACGCGTGTCGTCAATATTGTGCGAGTCGATGCCCACCAGTTTCACATGACAATCGCGCAGGTATTCCGCAGCTTCCTTTGTAACGAACGGATGGTTCTCATAATATTGCTCCGTGTTCCAGTGATCATCGCCCCATCCGGTATGGATCAGTACGGCACGATTTCGGATCTCGTAATTTTTTACATGATCAACGGTAACAGCCAGCGTCCCCGTATAGGGCACCCGTAATACAACGGCAGGAAGATCGGCGAAAGCCTCCAACGCTACTTCCGAAAGATCTTTACCATGCTCGAATCGATGAAACGGACAATCGATATACGTTCCCGTGTTCGTAACCATTTCTATTTTTCCAATCTGGAACTGCGTTCCTTCATCGTAAAACTTCTTCGAGTCTTCACGGCTCAGGTAGTCGCACACAATCGGAGCGGGAAGTCCTTTATACGTTACGAGTCCATGTTCAATCGTATGGCTCAGGTCTATGAGCAAACTCTTAGCCTTATCTGCGTTAAAAGGTTTTCGCTTATGAGGTTCTGAAATAATTTCCTTGTTCAGAATCTTTGTCTCACCAACCATTAACAGGCGCATGTCCTGCACCAGGTAGTCGGCCAGCTCTTTGTCAGCGATGTCATTACCGGCAATATCAAGCCGGAAGTCTTCACCCTTTATTCCACCCCCATTGGTGAAATAAATTTCAAAATCGAATTTAACGCGTTTGGTCATTCGTAAAATGAAAAAAATGTTAACAATAATTAATAGTAGCCATATCGAAATTGTCCTAATAATGTTTCATTTCACATCAAATTCCTGCATTCAAATAATATTTATAGCGATAATCCGGTGTGTTACCCCATCTAAAATTTAAACTGTTGTGAGTCAGGCATAGAGAGTGCAGTAAAAAAGCCTATCTTTGCGCCTCAATTCAAGAAAAACAAGGAATTTGACGATTTATGGACGTTAACAAGATCAGGAACATCGCGATTATTGCCCACGTAGACCACGGTAAAACCACTTTGGTGGATAAGCTGCTCATGGCTGGAAAACTTTTTAAAGACCATGAGACCCCAGGTGAGCTGATCATGGACAGCAACGACCTGGAACGTGAGCGTGGTATCACTATTCTTGCCAAGAACGTATCCGTTCGTTACAAAGATTACAAGATCAATGTAATCGATACACCTGGTCACAGTGACTTTGGAGGAGAAGTAGAACGCGTACTCAACATGGCCGATGGCTGTTTATTGTTGGTGGATGCGTTTGAGGGCCCGATGCCACAGACTCGCTTCGTATTACAGAAGGCACTGCAACTTGGCTTAAAACCAATTGTTGTTATTAATAAAGTTGATAAGCAAAACTGTACTCCTGAAGAAGTACATGAACAGGTATTTGAACTGATGTTCGCCCTGGATGCTAATGAGGATCAGCTGAACTTCCCTACATTCTATGGTTCTGCCAAGAATGGCTGGATGAGTACGGATTGGAAAACTCCTACCGAAAGCATTACACCATTATTAGAAGGTGTTATACAATATATTCCTGAACCGAAAATCGATCAAGGCCAAACCCAGATGATGATTACATCACTGGAGTACTCTGCATACATTGGTCGTGTGGCCATCGGACGCGTACAACGCGGCACAGTAAAACCTGGTCAACAAGTGGTGCTGGTAAAACGCGATGGTGCTATCGTGAAAACCCGTATCAAAGAAGTTTACGTGTTCGAAGGATTCGAAAAGAAAAAAGTAGAAGAAGTAAATGCCGGTGAAATCTGTGCACTGGTAGGACTCGAAGGATTTGATATAGGTGATACCGTTTCAGATCCTGAAAAGCCGGAAGCGTTGAAAGCCATCGCGATCGATGAGCCAACCATGAGTATGCTCTTCACGATTAACAACTCGCCTTTCTATGCAAAAGAAGGAAAGTTTGTTACTTCCCGTCACATCAGAGAGCGTCTTGAAAAAGAATTGGAGAAGAACCTTGCCCTTCGATTGGGTGAAACTGGTTCAGCGGATAGTTTCATGGTATTCGGACGTGGTGTACTCCACTTGTCTGTATTGATTGAGACGATGCGCAGAGAAGGATACGAACTTCAGATCGGTCAGCCGCAGGTAATCTTCCGTGAAATTGACGGTGTAAAATGTGAGCCTGTTGAAGAGTTGACAATCGACTTGCCAGAGGTTGTTGCCGGAAAGGCAATTGAAACAGTATCGATGCGTAAAGGTGAGATGCTGAACATGGAGCCTAAAGCAGATCGTATGATTCTGAAATTCCTGATTCCTTCAAGAGGTATTATGGGATTGAGAAACTACTTGTTGAACGTAACGGCAGGTGAAGCTGTGGTAACGCACCGTTTCAAAGAATATCAACCCTACAAAGGTGAAATTCCAGGTCGTATCAACGGATCGTTGATTGTGATGGAGCAAGGTGAAGCTATCGCTTACAGTTTGCACAATCTTCAGGATCGCGGAAAATTCTTCATCAATCCGGGTGAAGCTGTATACGAAGGTCAGGTAATTGGAGAACATAGCCGTAGTGGTGACCTGGTGATCAACGTTACTAAAACCAAGAAGCTTACCAACATGCGTGCTTCGGGTTCAGACGAGAAAATGAAAATCGCTCCTCCATTGAAACATACTTTGGAAGAAGCATTGGAATATATTCAGTCAGATGAATATGTAGAAGTGACACCTAAATCTATTCGTTTACGTAAGATCTACTTGAATGAGAACGATCGTAAACGCTTTGGAAAACAGTCATAACAAATGATAAAAGGTATATCCAGACTCATCACCATACTTCTGGTGATGAGTTCTTTTTTTGTAGCAGGCCAGGCACAAGTTAATGAAGCTGCAGCGTGGGAGACGTATGCTGATACGCTGACATCACGTGAAGATTTTGCCGGGGCCATTAAACTATATAATAAGATCATCGAGAAATCCGGATTAAAGAAGGATGATGATTATAGTGTTCTGTACAAGCGGGCCTATGCATACTTTGGTGCACAGGAGTTTGAAAATGCGCTGAAGGATATAAATCAATACCTGCAACGTATACCTGATCCACAGGGAAAATTGCTGCGTATATATATTAACCAGGGATTGGGAGATCACAAGGCACAGCTTGCTGACCTGGAAGATTTTCTCAAGCAGAGTCCCGGGAATCCGGAGATCATTCGCTTTCGCGCTTCGGTGTTAATGGATGCGGGAGAGTATAAAGCGGCTCAAAAGGATTTACAGAGTTTGCTGGTACAACGTCCGGATCCTGAAATTGAATCGTTTCTCGGACTAACATATTATTATCTCAGCAATCCGGATAGTGCTATGATTGTGTTCGACCGCGTGATCAAACAGGAACCATCTCTTTTACAACCCTACCTCTATGCGGGATCGCTGTGTATAGAAGAAGGAGCATATTCGTTAGCGTTAGAGTATATCAACAAGGGATTACAGGTTGATCCAACCAACACTACATTACTGTTCTACAAAGGAGCTGCTCTGGCAGAAACCGATAAACTCGAAGAAGGCTGCCGCTGCCTACGCAAAGCCTTCGATGCCGGCTTCGATGATGCGGCTGATTATCTGAAAGAGTATTGCTACGGAGCTGATTAATAATCTTTAAGCCCGCAGAAGGCGCAGATGTACGCAGAAATTATCTGCGTACATCTGCGTGAAATAAAACTACATATTCCTTCTATACTGCCCACCAACCTCGAACAGAGCTTTGGTGATTTGCCCGAGTGAACATACTTTGGTTGCGTCCATCAGTTCCTCAAATATATTCTTGTTTTGAATAGCAGCCTGCTGTACCCGCTCCAGCATCAGCGCGGATTTTTTACCCTGGAATGCATGTAGGTTTCGTAGCATTTTTATCTGGTACTCTTTCTCTTCCGTAGTAGCACGAATTACTTCCTGTGGTATAATGGTAGGAGATCCCTTCGAACTTAAAAATGTATTCACACCAATGATCGGATATTCACCGGTATGCTTCAGTGTTTCGTAGTACAAACTCTCTTCCTGAATTTTACCGCGCTGGTACATAGTCTCCATGGCACCAAGCACACCACCGCGCTCGGTGATACGATCGAACTCCGAGAGTACAGCTTCTTCCACCAGGTCTGTTAATTCTTCAATGATGAATGATCCTTGTAACGGATTTTCATTTTTTGCAAGACCTAATTCCTTATTAATGATAAGTTGTATAGCCATGGCTCTGCGCACACTCTCTTCGGTAGGTGTTGTTATTGCCTCATCGTAAGCGTTTGTGTGAAGCGAGTTGCAGTTATCATAGATCGCATAGAGCGCCTGTAACGTAGTACGTATATCATTGAAGTCAATCTCCTGAGCATGCAGCGAACGACCGGAGGTCTGAATATGATACTTAAGCATCTGCGAGCGGGCGTTGGCTCCGTATTTATTCTTCATCGCCTTGGCCCACAACCTGCGGGCTACACGCCCGATAACGGCATACTCCGGGTCAATACCATTGCTGAAGAAGAATGACAGGTTAGGTGCGAAGTCGTTTATATTCATGCCCCGGCTCAGGTAGTACTCTACATAGGTAAAGCCGTTGGCGAGTGTAAATGCCAATTGCGTGATCGGATTAGCACCGGCTTCGGCAATGTGATACCCTGAAATAGATACCGAGTAAAAATTTCGTACATTCTTGTCGATGAAGTATTGTTGTACGTCACCCATTAGTCGCAGTGCAAACTCGGTTGAGAATATGCAGGTATTCTGGGCCTGGTCTTCTTTCAGTATATCAGCCTGAACCGTTCCCCGCACCTGCGATAGTGTTTCGGTTTTGATCTTGCTATATATATCCGCTGGTAATACCTGGTCACCCGTTACTCCCAGTAACATCAATCCTAAACCATCATTGCCTTTCGGCAGTGTTCCCTGGTAGGCAGGACGCTCACCTTCGTGAGTGGTATATAGTTCATTGATCTTATTCCGAACTTCTTCCTCCAATCCATTCTGCCTGATATATAGTTCGCACTGTTGATCAATCGCGGCATTCATAAAATATCCCAACAACATGGGAGCCGGACCGTTGATCGTCATGGATACTGATGTCTTCGGATCAGCCAGGTTAAATCCACTATATAATTTCTTCGCATCATCGAGGCAGCAGATGCTTACACCGGAGTTACCGATCTTCCCATATATATCCGGACGATAATCCGGATCGTTACCATAGAGCGTAACGGAATCAAACGCAGTTGATAAACGCTTGGCTGGCATGGCTATACTTACATAGTGAAACCTGCGGTTGGTTCTTTCCGGGCCGCCCTCACCGGCAAACATCCGGGTAGGATCTTCACCTTCGCGTTTGAAAGGATATATACCGGCTGTATATGGAAATTCGCCCGGTACATTTTCCTGTAAATTCCACTGTAGCAATTCTCCCCATGCTTCATATTTAGGGAGCGATACTTTCGGAATCTGTAAGTGTGAAAGCGATTCAGAATGTGTTTGTATACCAATCTCCTTATCGCGCACCTTGAATTTGAAAAGTGGTTCTTTATACTGTTGCGCTTTCTGTTTCCACTCTTCAATCAATTTATAGTTCTTCGGATCAAGGTTGAGTTTAAGTTTTTCGTATTGTTCCTGCAGTCCTTTTACAAGGCGATCTTTATCATCAACCGGTGATTGTTGTATAGTCTCAATCGATACTTTTATAGCATAGAGCTTTTGTGCTATAGCCGCCTGATCTTTTACCCATGAATCAAAGCCTCGATTGCTTTCTGATATTTCGCTGAGGTACCGTGTACGATGCGGAGGTATAACAAAAATCTTCTCCGACATTTCACGCGTGATCTCGAACGTAGATTGAAGCGAAGCACCGGTCTTCTCCACAATCGTATCAAGTATATATTTATACAGTTGGTTTGTGCCCGGATCGTTAAACTGTGAAGCAATCGTTCCGAACACCGGCATATCTTCAACTTTACTGCTCCAGCGTTGATGATTGCGTTGGTATTGTTTCTTTACATCGCGTAAGGCATCCAGTGCACCGCGTTTGTCGAATTTGTTCAGCGCTATAACATCTGCAAAGTCGAGCATGTCGATCTTTTCCAGTTGTGTAGCGGCACCGTATTCAGGCGTCATTACGTAGAGTGATACATCGCTGTGGTCGAGGATCTCCGTATCACTTTGTCCTATACCGGAAGTTTCAAGAATGATGAGATCATAGCCTGCAGCCTTCAACACTTGTATCGCTTCTTTTACATACGCAGAAAGCGCGAGATTACTTTGTCGTGTAGCGAGCGAGCGCATGAACACACGCGGGTTGTTGATAGCATTCATGCGGATACGGTCGCCCAGCAGTGCTCCTCCCGTTTTTCGTTTGGAAGGATCAACTGAAACTATACCGATGGTTTTATCTTTGAAGTCAATTAAAAATCTTCTCACCAGTTCATCCACCATCGAAGATTTACCCGCACCACCGGTTCCGGTTATGCCCAGCACCGGAGCCTTTGATGTTGCCGCTTTCTGGTTAACAGCTTCAAATATACTCTTGTGTTTATCGTAGTAATTTTCGGCAGCAGAGATAAGCTGCGCGATCGGCACATGATTTTTTGTATTCAGGGAAGCTATAGTATGCTCAACGTTGAGTCCGGTAGGGTAATCACTTTTTTCTACCAGATCGTTGATCATACCCTGAAGTCCTAACGCGCGACCATCGTCAGGAGAATATATACGGGTGATGCCGTGTTCCATCAACTCCTTAATCTCTTCCGGAAGAATCACTCCGCCACCGCCACCAAATATTTTGATGTGACCTGCTCCTTTCTCCTGCAACAAGTCATACATATACTTGAAGTATTCATTGTGTCCGCCCTGATAGCTGGTCATCGCTATAGCTTGTGCATCTTCCTGTATCGCGGTGTTAACAACTTCTTCAACACTGCGGTCGTGGCCGAGGTGTATCACCTCACAGCCTGTTGCTTGAATGATTCTGCGCATGATGTTAATCGCAGCATCATGACCATCAAACAGACTTGCAGCTGTTACGATGCGCACTTTGTTCTTGGGTTTATAAGGCTCCGGTGCCGCGTGTCCGGCTAAGGACGGTTTGTGATCGGTTTTAGTGGGTGAAATAGCTTCCGTACTCATTTGCAATGGTATTCGATTGCCCAAAAATACACAGAAGCGCGATAATCCCTAACACTTATTAGGAGAACGTTAACTGGCTTTGTTCTTGTAACCTTTAGGCGGTTTCGTGGTATTTGTTGTTGATCATCGCCCATTGTTATGTGTGGTAAAGCAACTAAAACCGTGAAATGATCATCTGTGTAATGAGACAGTTTTATCAACCCAAACCGTATGTTCAAAAATTATATCACGCTTGCCTTCCGTAATCTTTTCAAACGGAAATTGTATTCGTTCATCAACATCGCTGGTCTTGCTATAGGCGTAGCGGTTTGCCTCGTAATTTTAAAGTATGTTGACTTTGAGTTGAGTTATGATAATTTCCATCAGAACTCTTCCAATATTTACCGCACCGTAACGGCAACACATACCAACGGAGAGTTTCGCGGTGCGGGACCACTCTCTGGCTATGCGCAGGGACCGTTGTTGGTAGAAGATATACCCGAAGTAAAAACGTATGTGCGCACGCACCCGATGTATGGTGGTGCAGTTGTGAGTAATGAGACCGGTGGCAGTGAATCGAAAAGATTTCATGAAGAGGGTATACAGTTTGTAGATTCTACATTCTTTGATGTATTTACCTATAAAGCATTCTCCGGTAATTTATCTGCCGCACTTGATAAACCTAATTCTGTAGTAATCACCGAAACGGTGGCAAAAAAATATTTTAATAATCTGGATGTTGTCGGAAAAACCTTAACCGTTTCGGGAGGATGGGCTGATGGCGATTACCAGGTTACTGCAGTGATAGAGGATGCTCCTGAAAATACACACTTCCCTTTTGATTTTCTTTTTTCGTTTCAGAACATCATGCAGAACGGACAGTATAAAAACGACAATGGATGGGGATGGTATAACTTCGTAACGTATGTTGAATTGCAAGCTGGTGCAGATCCGAAAGAAGTTGAAAAGAAACTGCCTCCCTTCATTGAGAAATATCAGGGTAAAGACCTCGCGCAGTCCAATAGCAAGCAGGTGCTAACCTTTCAGCCCATTCGAGATATACATCTAACACCGGGCTTTAATAATGAGTCAAGCTCTACCATGAGTGTTAACACCATTTACTTCTTTATTGTTATCTCGATTTTTATTCTTGCTATAGCCTGGGTAAACTATATAAATCTTTCAACTGCGCGTGCTATTGAACGTGCCCGTGAAGTAGGCATCAAGAAGGCTATAGGAGCTTTTCGTACACAGCTTATAACACAGTTCATTTTTGAATCGGTGCTGGTAAATTTTATAGGTATAGTACTCGCTGTATTATTGGCCTTAATACTTTTACCGATACTGGGCGATATTGTAGGAAAACAGTTTTCATTTGATTTTACAGATGTGCGCCTGTGGGGAATATTGCTGATACTGTTTGTTACAGGTTCTCTGGTATCCGGAGCCTATCCTGCTTTTGTACTTTCATCATTCAATACAACGGCTGTATTAAAAGGTGGTGTTGATAAAGTTACCGGAGGATTCTCGTTACGGAAAGCATTGGTTGTATTTCAGTTTGTGGCGTCCTTGATATTGATTGCCGGTACATTTGCTATATATCGTCAGCTGATGTTTATGCGCAGTCAGGACAAAGGTTTTGATATGGAGCAGATGCTTGTGTTTAACGGGCCGAGTGTTATCAGCAACCGTGAGACAGCGCAGGAAAGTTTGATTACGTTGAAGAACGAAATTAAGAAAATATCGGCCGTTGAAAATGTAGCCACATCAGCATCTATACCCGGTGGAGGATTTAACTGGGGAACGGGTATGCGTAAAGATGGAACGGATGAGAACCAAAGCAAGAGTGGTAATGTAGCGTGGGTTGATCCTGATTTTCTATCAACTTATGGAATGGAGCTTGCCTCCGGAAGGCAATGGGATGGTGATCGCGAATCAGACCGCCAGGCGGTGCTGGTAAATGAAGCCGCGCTGAAAGCTTTTGGCCTCGGGGATGCTGAACATGCGTTGGAAGAACGAATTATATTAGGCGATGATACAGTAAATATATTGGGTGTATTGAAGAATTATCACTGGAATTCTCTCAAGAGCGAGCATATACCAATCCTGCTGGCGCACGATAAAATTTCACGCAGACATTATTCGGTTAGACTTTCAGGAAATATACCGGATGCTATCAAACAGATCGAAGCTAAATATAGCGAAGTATTTCCGGGCAATCCGTTTGATTATTATTTCCTCGATGACTTCTTCGATAAACAGTATAAAGACGATCAGCAATTTGGAAAGATTTTCAGCATGTTTGCCGGGCTTGCTATAGTCATTGCCTGCCTCGGACTTTGGGGACTTGCCAGCTTTACTACCACGCAGAAGCTACGCGAAATCAGCATCCGTAAAGTATTAGGTGCTTCAACCTCCAGCATCATGTCACTTTTATCAAGTCAGTTTATGAAGCTGGTATTAATTGCAACCATTATAGCGATACCCATAACATGGTATGGTATAGATCGCTGGCTCGGAGGCTTTGCATTTCACATTGATCTCACGTGGGATTTGTTTGTTGTACCCGGAGTTATACTTGCCATCATTGCGTTGGCCACCGTAAGTATTCACATTCTAAGAGGGGCAGGAACAAACCCTGCGAAGATCCTTCGGTCGGAGTAGACTTCTCTACCTGTTGATTACTGGCTGCTGATTTTTACCAAAATGAAAGTTAGCAGCCAGTATTTTTTTATAATAACCACGGCTATATTTCAATAGGTTTGCAGTGTATATTTTATCATTTTTGAACAATCAGGGCTATACTCTATGAACAATTCAGCATTCAACGATACATTGCGATTTAGAAAAGCCGATCGTAATGACGTTCCTGTTATAGTAAACTTACTGGCCAGTGATAAACTGGGAATGCAACGGGAAGACTATCGTGATCCGTTACCCGATATATATTACCAGGCTTTTAACAGAATACACGAAGATCCCAATCAGGCATTGATAGTAGTGGAGAATGACCGTCAGGAAGTTATAGGCACGCTGCAATTAACGTATATACAATACCTCACGTATCAAGGCGGTATACGCGTTGTGATTGAAGCCGTTCGTGTGCGGGAAGATTTACGTGGTACAGGCGTAGGGAAACAGATGTTTGAGTGGGCAATTAAACAGGCACGAGCGGCCGGAGCGCACATGGTTCAATTAACATCCGACAAGCAACGTCCGGAAGCAATACGATTTTACGAGAAGCTCGGGTTTAAGGCTTCGCACGAAGGGATGAAGTTGCATTTGGAATGATTAATATAGTGTGATTATGTTAAGTCCTGCTTGCGGGTATCTCCATGTTCTAATTCTTCTTCCTCGCTATACCAACCTTTAGTTTCTGCATTCAGATTATCAAGTAACGTAAAGAGACTTGACAGATCATCCAGATAACAGTGAAAATTCATAGGTAGAAACTCATGTTGATGTACTAAGTATTCCATTAACAATGTTGGTATTGTACGACTTAGCCTTTCAGGTGGCGTATGATTTAAAAAACTTTTTAATGCTTCTTCAATATTTTGAGGAAGAGGTTTTTCTGTCAGTAAATCTGCACGCATAATGAATAATCCTTTGATTTTTACAAAAGTAACGATGCTCGAAGAATATAGTGTGGGGTAATAACCCTACACGCAAGTTTTTTGGAAATATACTTTGGAGAATTTAAGCGTTGGTTAAGGCTGGATTTTATTTGGTTGCAGAAATTTATCCAGCGCCATAACCAAACTCTGCATGTCCTGGTGAATAGAACGTATGGTAGACTGAAGCTGGTTTAGCATGGATGCACGAGTGTGAAGTCGATCTGCATTGTAGAGCCCGCCCTGTTTGAAATATAGGGTTATAGCCTTATCAGAAATTCTGTTGTTTAATTCGAATGTGATCCAGCGCTTTTTTATGCTTTGCACTAATGAAATCGTATGACTGTTGCTAAAGCTCTTCTCATTCAATACATACCATGTGAACGGTGAATATATTTCAGAATGCGAAGGCTGAAACCAGATATCGCTCAGTATATTTCTGCTAAAATCCAGTTTGATTTCTTTGCCGGATGTATCCAGTAACAAAGCACCCAGCCCTGCAGCAGTAAGACCGCCACTTACACTGACTGCATCTTGTGTGTTATTATTGCTAACGGCTACGGCAGCAACAGTTACGGCTGCACCCAGTATAATCGATGCGCCTGTTAGCACTGTATTTCTTTTTCGATTTATACCATCGAGATAATTTGCAAGCTGATCTGCCCGTTCACCTTCACAATCCAGCTCGGCTGCAATTCCTTCAATCTCTGCTGATGCCATCAGCAGCCTGTTTTGTATAATCGTTAAAGTATGATCAGCAGTTACCACACCCTGAGCTGATGAGTCTGCCTGTTGCAATAGCAA
>DJFR01000222.1:0-12115 GCA_002432545.1 Flammeovirgaceae bacterium UBA5867
TATTTTAACCCAAATACAAATACATGTCTGTTTACATCAATAACCAGGGTTTTGTGTGAAGTCGTCATTCTGGTTCAAATCGATAGCCGACTGTGGTATAGGACGCAGAATTTTATCGGCACCACCTGTACCTTTGAACGGATCAATTCCTTTTCTGAAATACTGATCGCGAATTTCCTTGTTATATAGTTCGGTACGTTCCTTTAATTTGCCGGTACGTTTCAGATCGAACCAGCGTTCATACTCACCGAACAATTCGCGCGCCCGTTCATCAAGTATATAATCAATGGTAACCTGGCTGGCATCTGTCAGCACAAGACTCCCTGGAGTTCGTTCGGCACGTTTTCTAACTTCGTTAACACGCTCCATTGCCGTTGATGTGTTACCAAGGTTTACATACGCCTCTGCTGCAATCAAATATGTTTCAGCGAGACGGGCCAGGTATATATCACGTGTACTACTGCCACTGCCGGAGAATACAGCTGTAGGATCATCAAACTTGCGTAATGCAGGTGTATTGTTATCTACGTTCACGTTCCGCTCCCATGTCAGAATCTCCGAGGTAGCCTCCTGGTATGGTATAATTTTAGTCTTACCACGGTGCGTAACATCAGCCGCACGCCATACTGCAGTATCCCCTACTTCCCAGGCTTGCGGGAAATAAAACCGAATGTTCATGTTGGCACGCTCTGACTTCGCTTTATCGTAGAAATCATAGTAGCGTTCATAGAATACGTTCATAAAAGAACCTTCCCAACGTGTATCGTTGGCATTGAACAATCGGTATACATAAGTTGTTGCCAGCAATGTATAGGAGCGATACGGATACCCGAACTTAGCACCTTCACCGCCCAGATATGGTCCGAAATACAGACTCTGCAAACTGCCTCCGTTACTCGCATCAGATAAAGATGTTTTATCGTATTGCACTGACCATAATACTTCGGTATTGTTTTCTTTTCCTGGCCAGAATAGATTCTCATAAGAGATAGTTGACAAATTATAGCCACTGATCGCATCATCTGCATACGCTGCTGCTTTTGTAAAATCATCCGCGGCTGCAAAGGTTTCATAGCCCCTGGTTAAATGTACTTTGGCGAGATAGTGTTTTACCGCTCTCGCAGTAACACGGCCAAACTCTTGTCCTGAAGCTGATGACAAAAGATTTAATGATTCTTCCATTTCGGAAATGATAAAACCATATACTTCTTCCGCAGAATTTCTCGCAAAAGATGTAGTAGGCGTTGTTAACATCTCGGTTACAAGACTCACTCCACCAAATGACTGCACCAGCAGAAAGTAATAGTATGCACGTATAAATTTAACTTCTGCGAGTCGTGTAGATGTCTTTGCTGTCTGTTCGGTAAGATCGCCATAATATACCGCTACATTGCAACGTTGAATTGCTTTATAGGCTGCGGTATAAAAATTAAGCACAGATGGTTCTGTTGGCGCCAGTGTGTTGTACTCACTGATTCCTTCTGGCTGTGCGTTCCGACCTTCTACATACATATCTGTACCGGCCATAAAAAGCCAGGGCTCACGATACATATCGCGTAGTGTTGAATATACGCTCTTCACAAGGTTTTCGTAACCATCTGCTGTTCTATATACTTCATCCGATAGTGCATCGGTCTTGTTATCTTCTTCGAGATAGTCATTACAATTGGACAGCGTAAACAAAACCAAAGCTGCCAGGAGTATATTTCTGATTTTCATAAGTGATCTGATTTTTGGGTCTTAAAATTTCAGGTTAACACCTAACTGATAGGTAACTGAACTGATGCCTCCATTTGCATATGATGCATCAGCCCACTCCGGATCGAAACCATCATAATCGGTAAATACGAATGGATTCAGTACGTTCGCATATATTCTCAGGCTGCTGATTTTTGCGCGGCTTAAAATATCCGCTGGCAGGTTATAGCCCAGCGTAATGTTTTTTACCTTCACAAAGCTTGCATCTTTGTAGAAGCCTACGTTTTCTGTATTCCAGAAACGACCGCCATTTTTAGGCTGAGGATATTCGTTTGAAACGCGTGTCTCGGTAATCGCATTCTCCTGCATATACCAGTCTACATTCAGTTTCGCCCTTCCACGATCTTCAAAGTTCAGGAACTCCTGGTGGAAAGGACTCAACACCTGTACACCCTGACGAGTATATAGTGAAGCCGTAAGATCAAAATTCTTATAAGTAACTGTCGTTGTAAAACCACCTGTCCAATCCGGCATCGGTGAACCTATAATTCTTCTGTCCTCAGGTGTAATGGCACCACCGCCATCAAAATCTACCACGCGTGCTTGTCCAGGTAACTGACCGTAGGATACAGCAAGTTCTCTTTCGCTTTCCTGCCATATACCATCAAATACATAGTTATAGTTTACATTGATCGGCTGACCATAAAACCATTTTGGCGGAAGATCTTTACCATCGATCAGATCAACGATCTCATTATTGTTCTTCGCAAAGTTGAAAGTAGTTGTCCAACTCAGGTTATCCGTGCTAACGTTCACCGTAGTCAAACCAATTTCAATACCGCGGTTGCGTACGCTTCCTATATTTTGAACAATGGATGCATAACCTGCTTCCAGCGGCAGTGGTCTTTCAATGATCAGACCATCAGATAATTTATTATAAAAGTCAAATGAACCAGCGATTCTTCCTTGCAGGAATGAAAAGTCTAAACCGAGATCAAGCTCTTTTGTTTTTTCCCACGTGAGGTTTCTGTTGGCAATACCATCCGGAGCCACACCCATTGCTGACACACTACTAAAATCGTAATACGTTGAAGTACTTGCTGTAGGCTGCGTATCATACGGACCAACGTTTTTGTTGTTACCGGTCATACCGTAGCTTGCTCTTATTTTTAAGATATCGAGCATGCTGACATCAGTAAGAAATCCNNTCTCTTAAAAAGCTTTCTTCAGAAATTTTCCATGCCACCGCTGCTGATGGGAACGATGCCCACTTATTTCCTTTTGAAAGAACAGAAGCTCCGTCCCAACGATTGGATACTGTTAGCAGGTATTTATCTTTGAACGAGTAGTTCAAACGCAATGCATACGATAATATAGTTGACTTGCTATAGGCAGCCTCGGTTGTGCGGTTGGCCGCGGGAGCAAGACCTGCATTATAATAACTCTTCGCATTAGAAGGTAGTTGATCACCGATCAGCTTGCTGCTTTCATCTTCAAACAAATTCAAAGAATATAGTCCCATAAAGTTGAAGCTGTGATCATTAAACGTTTTATTCACAGACACCTGGTTATCCCACACGTATGAGAATGACTCTGTGTTTGATATAGTTGCTTTCGCTTTACCACCTACGCGTCCTTCCGAATCAACTCCGAGGAACTCACCATACTTTTCATATTTATAGCGTGGCGCAAAAGTTGTTTTTACGCTGATCCAGCTTACGGGTGAATATTGCAGGTATACATTACCAATAGCATAGAAGCTTTTGGTTTCGCGTGATGCACGCTCCATATCCAGCAACGGGTTGGCCGAACTTGTAAAGTCTATATGTGTGATCTGATCAGGTTTACCAACATTTACTATATCTTTTCCGGGTTGTACGAGTAATGCACCACCATCGGTAGCATACGGTTTTACCAATGGCGACATTCTGAATGCATTGATCATGGCGTTCGGACTACCTTGCTCATTGTTTACCACAGCAAAGTTCATATTAGCACCTGCACTCCAGCGTTCGTTGAGTGTATGATTTATATTCGCTTTGAAATTATAGCGCTTGTAATTTTCATGTACAATGTTACCGGATTCCTGCTGGTACCCTACACCAAAATTATAGCCTAGTTTATTATCGCCCATACCTGCTATGGACACCCAGTGGTTCTGTTGTATACCATCCTGTATAAGCAGATCTGGCCAGTTGGTAAAATCCTTCTCAGCAATTCTTCTGGCGAGCTCAGTACTGTTCTTTGAGTTATCGCCCGGGTTAGCAGGTATAGCAGTATTTTTTATGATAGCATCCGTGATGAAAGAGTCTTGTCTGAAATTCCACCATTTATCGCCCGGCATAAAGTCAGGCATGCGTACTGATTTACGAACACCATAATATCCATCATAGGATATAACTGCTTTTTGTCTTACAGAGGCACCCTGCTTGGTTGTTACCAATACAACACCATACGCACCCCGTGAACCATATATAGCGGTTGATGATGCATCTTTTAATATATCGATACGCTCTATATCCTGCGGGTTGAGGAAATCTATACCTCCGGTGATTACACCATCTACTACATATAGCGGTTCACCACCTTGCAGTGACTGTTGTCCACGGATTTGAATTTTAAATCCTGACCCAGCACGACCTGTGCTGTTGGATATATCTACACCCGCTACTTGTCCTTGCACAGCTTCCATCGGGTTAAGTGCACCACGCTTGGTGATCTGCTCAGGATCAATAACACCGACTGAACCTGTCAAGTCATTTTTCTTTACCGTTCCATAACCAACCACAACAACTTCTGAAAGTTCGGTGAGGTCGGCCTGAAGCCCTACATCTATAGTAGAACGCGAACCTACAACTTGTTCCTGCGGTGCATATCCTATAAATGAAAACACCAGTGTGGCATTCTGGTCTGGCACCGTTAATTTATAGGCACCATCTGTGTCGGTGGTAGTACCGGTTGTAGTTCCTTTTACCAGAACAGATACTCCGGGTAGTGAAGCACCATCGTCTGTAGATGTAACTTTTCCGGTTACAGTAATTTGTGCTGAGGCCTGGAAAGATATAATCATTCCCAGTAACAGGTAGCAAACACACCAGCAAGTATAGCGCTTCATGCGCAGTGCTGGCGGCAGTTTGGTTTGTAAAAAACGAATCATATTGGGTTTGTTGAAATGGGTTTTATATAGTTTACACAGCTTGTAAAACGGTAATTTTCAAGTGACTGCAATCGACTCCGATGCGCAATCGATTGCATTTTAGGAAGGAAAATTCAACCCACCAAATGATATTTCAAATATTTTTAAAAAGCCGGTTTTTGAATGAATTAATGGGCACATGGCATTATAAAAGATGGTTAGACATCGATTCCTGCCAAATTATTTAAAAATACTTCATGGAAGTAGATAGCACATTAAATTAATTTTCGTTTATATTGCGCAACCGATTACACATTATGTTGCACACTTCCCGATACGCCATTCACCCTTCGCAGTACAGAACATTTACAACCAGTCAACTGCGCGAGAACTTCCTGATAGAAACTATATTTGTCAAGGATGAGATCTCTTTAGTATATACGCACTATGATCGACTGATCGTAGGTGGTGCCAACCCGGTTTCAAAACCTGTAACGCTTGAGACAATTGATTCTCTCAAAGCTGAATTCTTTTTACAGCGCAGAGAGATCGGAATTATCAACGTAGGTGGTAAAGGAACCATTACGGTAGACGGCACCAGCTATACACTTGAAAATAAGGAAGCCCTATATATAGGGCGTGGCGCTAAAAATGTAGTCTTCAATCCCGATCAGGCTACCAGGCCGCTATATTATTTTAACTCGGCTCCGGCTCACACAACGTACCCTACACGCAAAGTATCGCTGGATCAGGCGGAAACTGTAGAGATCGGATCTCTGGAAACATCCAACCAGCGGACTATACGCAAACTGCTTGTGAATAGTGTACTGGAGACATGCCAGGTGCAAATGGGACTTACCGAACTGAAAACCGGCAGCGTATGGAATACCATGCCTCCGCATACACATGACAGAAGAATGGAAGCATATTTCTATTTTAACATTCCCGAAAATCAAACGGTCTGTCACTTCATGGGTGAACCACAGGAAACCCGGCACATCTGGATGCAAAATCACCAGGCAGTTATATCACCACCCTGGTCTATACACAGCGGTGCAGGCACCAGCAACTATGCTTTCATCTGGGGAATGGCCGGTGAAAATCTGGACTACAGTGATATGGATGGAGTAAAGCCAACAGAATTACGATGATTAAACTTTTTGATTTATCTGGTAAACGTGCCCTTATAACAGGCGGCACTCATGGTCTTGGTATGGCCATGGCAAAAGGAATTGGATTAGCCGGTGCTAAACTTATCATCAACGGACACTCGCCCGACAAGATGAAGGATGCACTGGATGCCTATAGGAAAGATGGTATAGATGCTACAGGTTATCTCTTTGATGTTACCAACGATCAGTCTGTAAAAGAAGCGATCGATAAAATTGAAAAAGAAGTAGGACCGATTGATATACTGGTAAACAATGCCGGTATCATTAAGCGGATACCGATTCTTGACATGGATGTAGCAGACTTCCGCCAGGTAATTGATGTAGACCTGGTTGGGCCTTTTATCGTATCTAAGCATGTAGGCAAGTATATGGTAGGCCGCAAGGCCGGAAAGATCATCAACATCTGTTCGATGATGAGTGAACTCGGTCGCAATACCGTTACTGCGTATGCTGCTGCGAAAGGTGGCCTAAAGATGTTAACGAAGAACATGGCTACGGAGTGGGCCAAGTATAACATTCAGGTAAATGGAATTGGACCGGGATATTTTGCTACGGAGCAAACGGCTCCTATACGGGTAAACGGGCATCCCTTTAATGATTTTATTATTAACCGGACACCAGCTGCGCGCTGGGGTGACCCGGATGATTTAACGGGCACAGCTATATTTCTTTCATCCGCGGCAAGTGATTTTGTCAATGGACAAATTATTTATGTAGATGGCGGTATATTAGCCACAATTGGAAAGCCGGCCAATGAAGTATAGTATGTGAGGCAGTACGTAAAACACGGAGCCGACATGAAGAAAGAAAAAGCTACCATACACGATATAGCACGTAAGCTGAATATTACAGCATCAACGGTTTCACGTGCGCTGAAAGATCATCCGCGCATCAGTGCTGAAACCAAAAAGGCTGTACAGAAAGCGGCTCAAAAATTAAATTACCAGCCCAATAACATTGCCGCTGCACTGCGCAATGGCAAGAGCAATATCATTGGTATAATTGTACCGACTGCAGACCGTACCTTTTTCTCTTCGGTTGTGCGTGGCATCGAAGAGATCGCCAACACCGCCAAGTATAATGTAATGATCTGCCAGACGTATGATAACTACGAGAAAGAAGTATCAACCGTGGAAGCTTTACTGAATGCACGTGTGGACGGTATCATCGTTTCGCACGGCAAAGAGACACAGAACTTCGATCACTTTCTCAAGGTAAAAGAACGCGGCATACCTATTATACTCTTCGACCGTTCGAATGATGAGCTCGAAGTAAGTAATGTAGTGATCGATGATTTTCTGGGAGCTTATAAAGCAACAGAACACCTGGTTCAGCAAGGATGTAAGCGCATCGCTCACTTTACCAATGCCCGCAAGATCAGCATCTTTAAAGAACGTTTGCGCGGATATCGCGAAGCGTTGCTCGATAACGGGTTAAAGTTTGATGAATCTCTTGTTGTGGACAGCAACCTGCAACTCGAAGATGGCCGCAACAGCATGGAGCAATTACTGAAAAGAAAAGATATACCCGATGGGGTATTCTCTTCCAGTGCGTACGGAGTACTAGGCGCCATGCAGGTGCTGAAGGAAAAAGGATTTAAGGTGCCAGACGATGTAGCATTGGTTGGTTTCAGTAACGAACCTTTTACTTCTTTTACTGAACCTTCCCTATCAACGATCGATCAGCATCCGATGCGTATGGGTAACGCTGCTGCCGAGATCTTTTTGGAAGAAATTGCTGTTAAGGACAAAAAATTTATACCTCAAAAGATNNNCTTTTCAGGGGAAAGGTGTGTGAAAAACGTCTTGCCTATAAAGTATATACATCCATCGTATGAAACATTTCGTTACTGAAGACTTCCTGCTCACCAATGATTTTGCAATGAAACTGTATCACCAGTATGCAAAAGATCTTCCCATTATTGACTACCACTGTCACCTTTCACCTCAGGATATAGCCAACAACCGCCAGTTCGAAACTATTACCAAGGTATGGCTGGAAGGCGATCACTATAAATGGCGCGCGATGCGTACGCTGGGAATCAATGAGAAGTATATTACAGGCAATGCGTCTGACGAAGACAAGTTCAAACAATGGGCATATGCAGTACCCTATACGTTGCGTAACCCGCTATATCATTGGACACACCTGGAGTTGAAACGTTACTTCAATGTAGACGATCTGCTTACCGAAGACACGGCAGACAAAGTATATAAAGGCAGTAACGAACAATTAAAGTCATCTTCCCATAACACGCGAAGCCTTCTTACAAGTATGAAGGTAGAGGTGATCTGCACAACAGACGATCCTGCCGATTCACTTGAGCATCATCAGAAAATCAAGAAGGACAATTTCAGCATTACGATACTCCCTACATTTCGTCCGGATAAAGCGTATGCTGTAGAGAATCCTGATACCTACATAGCGTATCTTGAAAAGTTATCATCCGTATCAGGCGTTGCGATCAACAACTTTGACAACCTTATCGCTGCTCTCGAAAACCGTATTGAATTTTTCCATTCACTCGGATGTAAATTATCGGATCACGGACTGGAACAACTTTATTATCCTGACAACAAGCAAGCCTATAATATCAATGCACTCTTCGGTAAATTACAGAAGAAAGAAAACCTGGAGCGTAGTGAAGTACATTTCTTCAAGTATGCTGTGTTGATTGAATTGGGTCGTCTCTATCATAAAAAAGGGTGGACACAACAATATCACCTCGGGGCACTGCGCAATACCAATGAACGTATGCTGCGTGTACTTGGCCCAGACACTGGCTTTGATTCTATTGGTGATTTTACACAAAGTGTTGCGCTCTCGAAATTTCTCAATGAACTCGACAGTACCGATCAGCTTGCCAAAACTATACTATACAATCTCAACCCCGCTGATAATGAAGTGATGGGTACCATGATCGGTAATTTTAATGATGGCTCTACCAAAGGGAAGATACAATTCGGTTCGGCATGGTGGTTCCTTGATCAGAAAGATGGTATGGAGAAACAGATCAATGCATTGTCCAATTTAGGATTACTGAGTTGCTTCATTGGTATGCTCACGGATTCACGGAGCTTCCTCTCCTACCCACGCCACGAATACTTCCGCAGAATACTTTGCAACCTGATCGGTAAAGATGTTGCCAACGGAGAATTACCGGCAGATGAGAAGTGGCTTGGCAAGATTGTATCGGATATATGTTATCATAACGCCAAGGCTTATTTTAAATTCTAACTGACCTATATATAATTTATCACCGGTGTATATATGCTCACGGTGGATAAAATTGAAACGATCAAAAATACTACGCTTATGCTACAGAAATTAAATCGCCAGACAGCCCATACGCCACAAACAAGACCGGTTAAAGTATTGCAATTCGGAGAAGGTAATTTCCTCCGCGCGTTTGTGGACTGGATCATTGATATACTCAATGAGAAAGCTGACTTCAATGGTGCTATTGAAATCGTGCAACCGATCAGCAAAGGCATGGCGAAGATGGTAAACGATCAGGATGGTCTGTATCACGTTGTGCTCAACGGACTGCAGCAAGGCAAAACTATATCGGAGACACGCTTGATCACCAGTGTAGCGGGTGCTTTTAATCCGTATGAAGATTTTAATCGTTTCTTAAAAACAGCCGAGAACCCGGAGCTGAAGTTTATCATCTCCAATACAACAGAGGCTGGTATAACATTCAATCCGAACGATACCAACATCACAACACTTGCTGATAGTTTCCCTGCTAAAGTTACACAGTTACTATACCATCGCTTTCAACATTACAAAGGCGCAGCAGATAAAGGGTTGATTCTTATACCCTGTGAGCTCATCGAAAAGAATGGTGATACACTGAAGCAAACTATACTACAGTATATATCACTCTGGAATTTATCAGGTGATTTCAAGAATTGGGTAGACACCGCGAATACATTTTGCAATACACTCGTAGATCGGATCGTACCCGGTTTCCCAAAAGATACTATACAGGAAATACAGCAGTCTGTTGGTTATGAGGACAACCTTGTAGTAACAGCAGAGCCTTTCCACCTTTGGGTTATTGAAGCAACGGATTCAGTGCGCGCTGCATTTCCGGCCGAGAAGACAAACCTGCAAGTAAAGTTTGTGAAAGATCTCACCCCATATCGTACACGCAAAGTTAGAATCCTTAATGGTGCCCATACCGCACTGGTACCAGTTGCATACCTACGCGGATTAAGAACCGTGCGTGAATCTGTGGAAGATCAATATGCAGGAGACTTTATTCGCAAAGCTATATTTGACGAGATCATCCCGACACTCGATTTGTCCAAAGAAGAATTACAACAATTTGCCAATGATGTGATCGAGCGTTTTCAGAATCCATTCATTCGCCACGAACTCATCAGCATTGCACTCAACTCTGTGTCCAAGTATAAAGTGCGCGTACTTCCTTCAGTGCTAGAGTATCACAAGCGCACCGGTAAACTTCCGGAGAAACTACTGCACTCACTCGCAGCCTTGATCCGCTTCTACAAAGGTGATGCACGCGGAGAAAATATACCGCTGAACGATACACCTGAAATTCTTGACTTCTTTAAGAAGGCCTGGGCTACTAACAATCCTGTACAGGTTGTGAAAGCAACACTATCCAACAAGGCATTCTGGGATCAGGACCTTACGCTTGTTGAAGGTCTGGAGAATAAAGTACTTCATTTTGTATTGAAGTATGAGGAGCAGTTGTCGCTGGCTTGAACTGGCACACTTTATTGACTCTTATCTCCGTACAGAAAACTTCTGATTTTATGTATATTGCTGGTGAATATGACAATGCCATCCGTTTTTATTTCATTCAACCCAGACTCTGACATAGAGCAAACGTTAGCCATCAGATTAAATACAATAGGAGCGGTTCACGGATTTAACATGCTATTGCCTGACAGGTCTCCCCATCAAAGAGGGATTTCGATTGAAACACATAGCCGCATTCTGCTCTCTGATTACTTTATTTTGTTTTCAACTTCAGCACTTAGCAAAGAAGTGCTAAGTGAAATTGATATTGCATACTCAAAACTTCATGACAAAAGTAAAATACTGGTTGTTTACGATAAGCGAGTAGGAAAGAATGTGAGTGGATTAGAAAACTGCACAGAGGTATATATAGATCTGAATGCAGATATACACAAAATTCTTTCTGAAATATTGGGTAAAGTAAAGTTCGCCCAAAATGGCAAACAAGATTCTCCTGACTGGAGTTGGATCATTCTCACTGGATTGGGCCTTTTTGCGCTCGCTAGCATTATTGAACCACGAGCAAAAAAGAAAAAAATTCCCCCTACAAAAAAACCGTTAGCGAAAAAGAAGACTACAAGATCCGTTAGAAAAGTTAAAAAGTAAATGCTAAGAAGAACAGCCGTTGTAGACAATGATGCTCTAATTAATTTAACACACCTTAAAGAATTTAACATCTTCCATTCCTTGAGATCATTGTTTTCTCAAGTCTTTATTCCTATGGAAGTGTTAAAGGAATATGAGGTAATGAAATTAAAAGAGCCTGATCGAATCTGGTTTTTAGAAAAGCTCAAACCTGATCACGGCTTTTATTCACTATGCACAAAGTACGACTCAATAAGTCTGGCCATATTAAAGACAACGAGAGATATAGATGCAGGTGAAGCTGAAGCAGTAGCACAATACCAAAAGCTTGGAGCACATTATATCATATCGGACGACAGACGTTTTAAAAACGCACTAAGCAAGACCCTCCCTCAAGTGAAAGTTTTTTCTACGCTTCACGTCATAGCAATGTTAGAACTGAGCAAGTTCATCGACAATCGTAATAAACTTCTGCAAAAACTACATTCGGTAAGTCCAATTAACAAAGAAACTCTTATTACTACTTATCGCGAATCTGCAACGGAACTCGCCATTAGAATTACTAAGAACGAAATATATATTAAAAATAAATTCAGTAACATCGGATTGAGATAACTGCCACCCTCTGTCATCTCTCACGACAGAGGGTTATGGCAGCGTTTAGGTTATGAGTAAACTAAATCTATTGCAATACGAAGCCCGCTGTCTTTACATCGCGCGAGTTGCCGCCTACATATACTTCAAATTTACC
>DJFR01000222.1:12149-13552 GCA_002432545.1 Flammeovirgaceae bacterium UBA5867
CGCGTTACACTTCCTACCATATCGCGGATATAGAGTTGAACGACCTCCTCTCCCGCAAGCTTACCAGTGTTGGTTACTTTGCAGGTAACTTTCAATTCTTCTTGTTGAGAGATTTGTTGATTGCTTAACACAACATCGCCATACGAAAATGTAGTATAGCTAAGTCCGTAGCCAAACGGATATAGCGGATCATTCGATTCATCCAGGTACTTGGAAGTATATTTATTGTTAGCGTCCATCGGGCGACCGGTGTTCTTCATGCTATAATATATTGGCACTTGTCCTACGGCACGTGGAAATGTAACAGTAAGTTTACCGGACGGATTATAATCGCCAAACAATACATCAGCCATCGCATAGCCGGCTTGTGTACCCAGGAACCATGTCTCTACTATAGCTGGTATATTTTTATCGATCCAGTTAATTGTCAAGGGTCTTCCGTTGGACAATACAACTACTACCGGTTTACCTGTTTTCTGAATAGCTTCCACCAGTTGTTGCTGCACGCCTGGTAAATTCAGAGACGTACGGCTCGCAGCCTCGCCAGTCATCAACGCAGCTTCACCAATGGAGAGCACTACTACATCAGCTTGTTTGGCAACCTGCACAGCTTGTGCTATATATTGCGTAGTGTCGTCATTAATGTTACAGCCTTTGGCGTATAGTACCTGTGTTGCAGGACTCACCGCAGCTTTGACACCTTCCAGCAACGTAACAGCCTTTGTCCAATCGCCTGCTGCGGACCATGAACCTATCATTTCTTTACGGGCATTTGCCAATGGTCCTATAACGGCGATACGTTTTGCGTTTTTAGAAAGTGGTAATACGTTCTGCTCATTCTTCAGTAATACAATTGACTTGCGTGCGCCATCACGAGCTGCATCCAGAAATTCCTTTTTCATTACTGTAGACTTCTCACGCTCTGCATTGCTATAGCGGTATGGATCTTCGAACAATCCTAATTCAAATTTCTTTTTCAGAATTCTTCTCACAGCATCATCAATGAGATTTTCTTTCAGCTTGCCATCTTTCACAAGCTTTTGCAGCGCATCATTGTAAAAACCAGCCTGCATGTCCATATCAACACCTGCTTCCAGCGCAAGCGCAGCCGCTGACGCTGTGTCTTCCGCTATACCATGTGGTATCATTTCCATTATCGAAGTATAGTCTGTAACCACAAAGCCCGTAAAATTCCATTCTTTACGAAGTATATCGGTCATCAGGTACTTATTGCCGCTGGCGGGTATACCATCAATCTCATTGAATGAAGTCATCACCGTAGCAGCACCTGCATCAACAGCTGCTTTATATGGAGGAAGATATACTTCGCGCAGTACACGATCCGACATGTCAGTAGTGTGATAATCTCTTCCGGCCTGTGCGGCTCCATACGCAGCAAAATG
>DJFR01000222.1:13585-29132 GCA_002432545.1 Flammeovirgaceae bacterium UBA5867
CCGAGGTATGTATCTTCACCGGCACCTTCTGCCATGCGTCCCCAGCGTGGATCACGCGCGATGTCGCACATGGGTGCGAATGTCCAATGCAATCCTTCGGCTGATGCTTCTTCTGCCGCAATGCGTGCTGACTGTTCCATGATACTCAGATCCCAACTCGAAGATTCCCCCAATGGTATAGGAAATATCGTACGATGTCCATGCACCACATCATATCCAAAAAGCAACGGTATATGCAGCCTGGTTTCCTTCACGGCAATCTCCTGAAGCTTACGTGTATAGTCTGCACCAAAAGCATTAAAGATGGCTCCTACTTTTCCGGCCTTGATATCGTCTTTATAACCTTCGCGTATTGTAGGCCCTGTAACATCGTAGTCACTGGTAAACAAGGTAAGCTGTCCAATTTTTTCTTCCAGCGTCATGATGCCCAAAAGTGAATCTACACGCGCATCGTATCGGTCGGAGCCGGATGATGATGTATTATTCCCATTTTTGCAGCCCGTAAAAATCAGCGTGACGGCCAGTATCAGTATATATATTCGTTTCATACCATCGTAATGTTTCTTCATTTTCAAATTTATTCCTGGCACCTCAGCAAGCCTCCCAAAAAAAAAGAGAGACTATGCTAAAGTGGGGCTCCTCCTCTGGAGTATATCTTTATTGCATGATATCCTTTGCTATTATCATGCGACTCTATTTCAATTATTCGTTGTAAATCCGAGCTTCGTTCGTGCAGCCTGTACTTCCGGTGCCGATTCAAACAAATCCCACAGTAATCCGCTTCGGTAATTTTCAATCATGATAATAATCGGTCCCTGGTCGATTGCTAAATACGAATCCGCTGTCCATCCCTCCGTTAAGTTGAATGCATCGTAAAATCCATAATCGGCCCACAATCTGTCGCCTACTGTATAGTAAAAGAACTTCAAGGCCTTCATTGATTCTTCCGGTGTATACGGAAAAGAGGAAAGAGCTGCGGTTGGTGTAATTACACCTTTATCATTAGCAGGCGAATGAGCATCGTACCCGGTTGAGTTATCGCTCGATGTCAGTCCCCAGCAAGCATCGCTATAGCCTATATATTTTTTCGGATTTGCAGCACAATAAGCATGATTGATCAGTGTAGCATTAACATTCTGTTGCCAGTAATTTGCATATTCGTCTGAGAAATGTGGATCCATTCCTACGTACGAATAGTGTACCCAGAATAACGGACTCGGTGTTCCCAAAGGCAAAGTATATCCATAGTGTGTACCGCCAGTTTTTATAGCTCCGTTACGACCGTAGCCGTTGGTATATACACTCTTCGGTATACCATGTGTTGGTGAAGCTGCAGCCAGAACGTATGTGATCTGCTCTTCAAAGTAGCCATACATCGGGAAGTTCATGTCCCAGTTATAGTTAGGCGACCAGTGCCAGTATAAAACCTCTTCGTTGTTCTTTCTATACCAGTCCCACTCTACATCTTGCCATAATGTGTTGATACGATTGATCAGGTTATTACCAGATGTATCAGACGCATGCAGGTATTGACGAAACGTTAGTAAACCCTGCACCAGGAACGATGTCTCGACCAAATCACCACCATCATCTTTCGTGCTGAAAGGTATAGCCGTACCGTTGCTTCCGTTGATCCAATGTGACCATGCACCGTGAAAACGATCAGCACTTTCCAGAAACGTTACGATCTTGTTCATCCGTTGCACACCTTCCTCACGTGTGATAAAACCACGCTCAACTCCTACAATGATGGCCATGATGCCGAATCCGGAACCTCCACTGGTAACAACATTGCCGGAAGTGTTGCGCTCATGCGCCATACCGCTGGAAGGCTCCGCTAAATCCCAGAAGTAACGAAACGTTTGCTTCTGTACGAGTGTAAGAAGCTCGTCATCGTTGAGCAAAGGAAAATCGGGAGTTTCATCTATAGCTGTATAAAATGCGAGGCTTCTCTCACCCAGTGTACTTCCATTTACTCCGGTTATACCTGTAGAAACCGTAAGTATATATTTAGAAAGATCGCTGAGTTTATCGTCAACGGTTATGATAACCGTCTTGTTTTCCTTCAGCGTTATTACAGCGGGAATAATATTTCCTGTTACATCGGTAATCTTAAAATTCTGCGTATTTACTGTGGACGGATTCAATGCTTCTGAAAAAACGATTTCGGCTACAACGTTATCGCACGGTATATCTACAATTGAGTTTGCAACTGTAACATCCTTCGTTGCAATTGTCCATGATTCGATTGTAAGCGGATCCGGAAAATCTACATCCTTATCATCACTCCCGCTACACGCCATTAATACGAGTAGACATACTAAAGGACCAATTGCATTTTTTATCATTGTCAATTCACGGTAACCAAAGAGGCTTCCGGACAAGCCGGAAACCTCTAACCAAACTAACCTCTAAACCTAAGTATCTATTAATATCCGTTGTTCTGCTGGATAGCATTGTTGGTAACATCGATCATTACCTGCGGAATCGGGAACACTTCGTTCTTACCCGTTACAAATCCTTGTGGACCCAGTACAGTCGCTGCCTGACCGGTACGCACCAGGTCATAGAAGCGATCACCTTCCATAGCAAGTTCAAGTCTGCGCTCGTTCCATATATCCTGTAAAGTAGGAGCATCAATAGGATCGAGATCAACACGTTCTCTTACAAGATTCAATGAAGTAGCCGCGCCACCCATATCACCTTTGCGAACTTTCGCTTCAGCATCGATCAGCAATACTTCAGCATAACGCAACACGCGGATGTTTTGCTCGGAACCTTCGTTCACACCATTGATTTGCCTGTTACGAGGCACATACGATTTACCGTTATAGCGCGGTATATTTACCCCTTCCAGTTCGCCAGCGTTAACACCCTCAATCAGGTCACCATCTTCTGTAACATCGCCTTTAAACAGGATTGTAACTTTCTTACGAACATCATCTCCGGCTGCATCAAACGCTGCTGCCAGGTCATCGGAAGGTATATTGAAGCCCCAGCCAAAACCATTTGTTCCACGCACACCTTGTACTTGTGAATGCTGGCTATTGCTGATATCAGCATTTCCGGCTATCGCTGACGCCTGAATTTCGAACAACGATTCTTTTCCATTTTCATACGGTATACGGAATACGTTGTAGAAATTATCTTCCAGACCGTAACGATTTGAGCTGATGATAGCAGATGTCTGTTCAATCACTTTATCCCACTCACCTCTGTACAGGTATACTTTTGCAAGTATACCGCGAGCAGCTCCTTTTGTCGCACGGCCTACATTGGCTGCATCATAATTATCCGGCAGTACATCTATAGCTTCAGTCAGATCCTGAATGATCTGTGCATATACTTCGTCTTTTGGAGTACGTACAGTAGAAGCTTCCAATACATTGTCAACTGATGTTGGCATGGGTATGTCGCCAAAAGCACGTACCAAGTCAAAGTAAAATAATGCGCGGGTGAATTTAGCTTCAGCAAGCAGACGAGCTTTCAGATTCTCGTTCATTTCAATATCCGGAATGTTACTTAAAACCTGGTTGCTCAGATTTATACCTTCATATCGGCCGTTCCAATAATCGGTAAATGTACCTTGTGTTGAAGTAAATGTAAACTTATCAAAATCGTTGATAAACGATGCATCACCCTGTGCACTTCCCTTAATCGAATTATCAGAGGTAATCTCCTGCATAATTACATAGGCAAATGCCACCATAGGCCAGGTACGCATACGTGCATAAATCGCGTTCACTGCAGACACAGCATCCTCTTCCGTCTGGAAGAATTCATCGCTTGGCTTTACAGCTTCCGCATCTACATCCAGATAATCGCTGCAGCCGAATGGCGTCAGCAGTATCAGTATTGCTACTAAAAATATTATATGCTTTTTCATTTTATACTCTTTACTATAGACTGATATTAACACCCAGGTTGTAAGTAGCAGCCATTGGATATACATTGTTATCTATACCCTGACTGGTGATGTTTGTGGTGTTCTGTTGGTTTACACCGGGAACAGCGGTTGGTATCTCTGGTGAGAATCCGTTGTATTTAAATGACACCAATGGGTTGGCAGCATTCGCATATATTCTGATCTTGGATATACCGATGCGTGAAGTTGTTTCTGCCGGTATAGTATAGCCAATCTGAATGTTGCGGACCTTGAAGAAGTTACCGGATTCCAGGTACCACGAGTTAGCTTGTTTATTGGCATCTGCAGAAAGATCTGCGGATGGGTAGCTGTTCGATGTGCCCTCTCCATGCCAGCGGTTCTCGTAGAAATCGAGATCGTAGTTTTCGTTACCAATCTGGCGATAACGTTTTGCATTGTAAATTTTATTTCCGCCCTGTGCATATAGATCTATCGTTATATCGAAGCCTTTATACGAACCGTACAGATTTACACCGAAGTTATACTTTGGAATAGCAGAACCCAGGAAAACGCGATCCTTATCATTGATCTGTCCATCATCGTTGCTATCCTGATATTTGAAATCACCAGGTTTTGCGTTTGGCTGGATTACAGTTCCGTTTGAAGAGGTATAGCTTTCAATTTCAGAAGTGTTCTGGAAGATACCAACCACCTTACGTCCGTAAAATTCACCTACACTGTGTCCTACAACGGTATATGTTGTCGGTGTTACGTTTACATAACCGCCATATATACCTACAGTTCCGGGTTTCAGTGCATCAACCTTGTTTTGGTTGTAAGCAAAAACACCACCGATACCATATTTAAAATCACCTACTTCATCTTTCCAGTTCAAGGCAACTTCTACACCGCGGTTAACAACGTCTGCATTGTTATCAAGGTAGTCCCTATTCGATGTCCCAAACACACCGTTAACCGTTACTGGGAAAATGGCGTTGGATGTTTTACGATTGTAATAATCGATCTCGAAGTTGAGGCGATTCTTTAACACGTAGCCTTCAACAGCCAAATCCACTTCTTTGGTATATTCCCAAAGTAAATTATCAGGTGCTATAATGGTGATACTTTCGCCAGGCTGAATAGTTCCACCGAACACAGGGCTATACGCTCCACCGGTAGAAGTATAGTTAACAACTGTCGAGGCAGGTATACGGTTGTTACCCATCTTACCCCAGCTTGCACGCACTTTCAGGAACTGGAAGATCTCCTGATTGTCCATGAAAGATTCGTTTGACAACACCCAACCTAAACCTACTGAAGGGAAGTAATCATAACGATTTCCCTCTTCAAATACAGAAGTACCATCTCTACGCAGTGTTGCTGTTAAAAGATACTTCTCTCTGAAAGCGTAGCTTAGTCTTCCGAAGTATGAGAATGCACGGATTCTATAGCCATCATCGGTTATCGATCCGTCATTGCCGCTCTCACTTAATTTGAAATACCATGTATTCTCTCCGAAGTTATCAACACCCTGACGTTTACCTTCCATGAAATAATACTGCTGCTGTTGTGCGTTCATACCAGCAAGCAATGTGAAGTGGTGATCTGAATTAACAGTAAAATCATAAGTAAGTGTATTGTCCCAATAGTAACTGAAGTAGTTATCTATTTTGCGTGTCAACGTTTTGGTTGTATCACGTTGTGTTGATGAGACAAAGTATGGAGGAACGTATTTTGTATTCTGGCTATAGCTTCCATCAACGCCATAAGCAGTTTTGAAAGTCAATCCCTTCATCAGCGTAACATCTGCAAACACCGCACCTACCAAACGTATACCTTTCGTTTTGTCGTTGTTATAGTATTGTGATGCCGCAGGGTTTGCAAAATCACCAAACGCCTGAGGGCTCGCAAATGTATTTTCATCTATACGAACCGGTATAGCAGGAGGTGCTATATATGCCGCGGTAAACAACGATGCCGGAGCATTGTTTGATTTGAAATTCGAAAGGTTTGCATTTACACCTATTTTCAAAAATTTAGTTACGTTCGATTCTACATTTGTTCTGAGATTAAGACGTCTGTAGTCCGTACCGCCCGCTAAACCTTCCTGTTTAAAGAAGCTGCCACCCATCGCGTATACACTCTTTTCCGTTCCTCCAGTTATACTCAGGTCGTGACTTTGAATAGAAGCACCGCTTCTTAAAATTTCATCATACCAATCGGTAGAGTTTGGATATGCAGCAGGGTCACGTGGTGTGAATGTTGTTCCGTTACGGCTCGCTGCGATAGCATCCTTCTCATTCAACAATTCTATATACTGTGAACCGTTGGCCATATCAACCATGTTGATTGGCGTTTGCACACCACCATAGCCGGAGTATGCTATACGAGGCTGTTCGTTCTTGCCGCGTTTGGTTTGAATAATTACTACACCGTTGGATGCGCGTATACCATATATAGCAGATGCCGATGCATCCTTGAGAATGTTCATGGACTCGATGTCGTTGCTTCCAAGGAAGCTGATATCGTCTACCAATACTCCATCCACTACATATAGCGGTTCAACGCGAGAGCTAACAGAACCCAATCCACGTACGCGTATAGTCGGTGCGCTTCCTGGGGTACCGTTGGTTGTTACCTGTACACCGGCAACTTTACCTTGCAATGCTTCTGCTGCTGTTGACGAAGGGATCTTTGTAAGATCTTCTGCCTTTACAGTAGCAACAGCTCCGGTAACATCGGATTTTTTGGCAACACCATATCCAATCACCACAACTTCACTCAGCGATGTGATATCAGAACCCATCGTCACATCGATCACCGTTCTGTCACCCACCTCTTCGGTGATGGTTGCAAAACCCACGAACGTAAAAACCAATGTTGTTTCGGACGGAGAAAGCTGAATCGTATAATTTCCATCGGCATCAGTAGTCGTACCCTTCGTTGTTCCCTGAACAACAATATTAACTCCTGGTAACGATGTGCCATCTTCTGCGGCTGTCACCCTTCCGCTTACTTGCCTGTCTTGCGCCCAGACTGTTGTAAGCAACAAACTGTGCAGCAGCACCGTAAATAGTAATTTTCTGATCATAAACTTGCGTTTTAGTTGGTTTCGCAGAGCCGAATTTTATACATGTCAAGCTCTTGCCAGAAGATTTTCTAAAAAATGAGACCAATTGCAATCGTTGCAGGAATGTTTTCNNCCCTTTTCCTGAATAAAAACAACGGATTTGATACTCCCTGTTTATGGGTGACAGACGAATACCGAAGACGTAAAAAAGCGAACCCGAAGATTAGCCGATTCCGGATGAGCAGATATTAATAAAGAGTAAAGATTCGATGGTCAGGCCACCGGCTTTGCCACTTTGCCGGAGCTCGATTTACCGGAAGCCTTGCCGTTAGACTCCGGCAACAGAATTACTTCCTCCCACCGCGAAGCGTTTGGCTTGTGACCTTTTTTCTCGAGCTCGCTGATACGATCGGCAACTTTATGCCGGAAACCCCAAAGCGTGTTGACGCGAAGGTCGAGTTGCTCGGCCAGGTTCTCAAGCGTATAATCTTTATGACCTACAACGGTAAGGTAGGCGATGTAAAAAGCTTTCTCGATGGGAAACTTGAGGCTATGAAATATAGTGTAAGCAGTGATGGATTCATTATAGCCGCAGCGTGTGCATCGTCTTGAAAACTTCTGCGCTCCATCGAAATACTTTTCGTTATCGCACTTGCGGCAGCGGAAGCTTTTTGTCCATTTGAGATTTTCGAGGAAGCGATAGCACGCAAGCGTATCCGGATATAGTGTTTTAAACTGACTATAGTCCATCGTCTTCTCCATGAGACGTTCGTTCAACACTTCCTTGATACTATTCTTTAGTTTCCAGTTATCAAGGTCGAGCATGGAGTTGATCTGGTTGATCTCGAAAGATTGTCGCTCGAGTTTGGCATTCGTCTCCTCCAGTTGATGATTCTTTTCATTCAACTCCTGTGTGCGTTCATCTACTTTCTGTTCCAGTTCACGATTTACCTTGTCTTTCAACTGCATGTTTACTTCATGCTGATGAATGATTCTCTTTAAGGCACGATCGCGCATGTCTTTCAGAATCCTGATCCTGTCACCCAACGCAAACGTCAGGAATAACATCTCCAATACAAAACTGAAGTGCAGACTATAATGCAGAGGCGTAGTAAATGGCAATACATTGAAATATACCAGCGTACGAATAAAGAATCCGGCAAACAATATACCGTAGGCAATTACAAAGAATCGCGCAGGTCTGTAACCACGCTTCCAGACTTTTATACCGGTATAGAAGATCAGCGAAAGCGGTATGATCTCGATGTTCCGATAAGTGAGCAACTGCGGCAGGAAAAACAATTCAACAACAAACCAGATGGAGCGAATCACAATCATCCACTTCAATGCTGTATCCAGCCGTGGTGCATTGGCGTGTGTACGCAGAAATCGCCTGGTAAAGATCAACCCCCACACAATAACCGAATACAACGTTACTCCTACTGCATAGTTGTTCCATTCGGGATGGCCGGGCCACAAATACTGAAACCCGATACCATCGTAACTCATGGCATACGCTGCCACACTGAGTATATAGATAATATAGTATATATTCTTGATCTCCCGAATAGCCAAGTATACCAACAAATTGTAAACACTGATAATGAGGATCATTCCATAAAATGTACCGAAGAGAAAATACTCGTTGAGCGCATAGTATATAAACCGGTCTACCGAACGGAAAGCAATGCGTATATCGGCAAACTCATGCGAGCGTACATTAAAATAATAATACATCACCGTATCAGACTTTATATCCAGTACGATCTCGAAGTTCTTATGTCTTATGTTTCGCAGCGTAAAGGGCTGATTATCGCCCATGAGTATATTTCGGTATGAACCATTCTCCTGCGGCACATACGCTTCGATGTAGTCAATCGTCTGATCGTAAAATTCGAGTAACCAGACTTTACTGCTCTCTTTATGATGTATCGGCAGGCGTATCCAATAGGAGGCATTGGGTTTAAAATCCTGGTTATGATACTCCGGATGTTTCTGAAAGCGATTTGAAAAACTGTTGGCTGATACCTGGTAAAAAGAAATCGTATTGGTAGTATCCAGATAATACTCCAGCTCATACGGCATGAAGTTACGCTCGATATAGCTGTCGTCTACTTCGAACACCTCCTGCGCATGCGCACTGCCATAGCAAAGCAATAACCACGCGAGGAGAAAAAACGTGTTTATATGTTTACGTGTGTAGGAGCTTATGTTCATAGAGCTTGAAAAAAGCTGCTGGCCTCTAGCTACTGGCTGCTAGAAAATGCAGACCCGTGCAAATGTAAAAAATAGCCACTGGCTTCTGACCACCGCCTCTGGAAAAAGGCAAATGTTTTATTAAAACGTGACTACTGACAGGAACGTATCCCTAAAAAAATTCTCTAGCGGCCAGTAGCCAGAAGCTTGTTGCTATTCAGGAAAATCTCCTAGCAGCTGGTGCTATTCTATCGAGTTGCCATATCCGACAATCATAACAGAAAGTATGATCACAAAAATTCCCAGCAGTATGGTTGAAAAAGTTTTTTTGCTCACGCCTTTCCATTCTTTTAGTAAAAGGCCCCACATGCTGGAGACAAGAATTATAAAGGCCATGTGCAATATCCATGAGCTTGCACCGTTGCCCAATTTACTTTCGCCCATGCCATAGAANNAAGAATTGCAGAAACCAGGTTGTGCCGGCAAGTGCTGCAAATATATAGTTGCTGAGAAGTGGTGTTGATGCGTTGGTATAGTCTCCGAACGTTTTGTTGCGCAGGTTCAATAGCATGCACCACACGAAGTTGGTTGTTAGTCCGCCCCAGAGTAACACAACAAAGATTACATTGTTCTGAAACAACGGATTGCTGCCATTCGCTACAGCGGCTTCTGCCATAGGCTTACCAGCCTCTATACCAAAATTAAAACAGGCACTGAGTATACCCGAGATAATCGCTACTACCAATCCTTTAGAAAGATTGAATTCCTGTATACTGTTCTTCTTTTGTTCATCGGTAAGTTCTCTTTCCTTGAATATACCGGCACGACCACAGATAAAAATTCCGGTGAGACAAACTACAACTCCAACCAGTACAACTTGTCCACCGGTGCTGTTGAGCATCGATGTAAATGTATTTTCGGTACTGTTGGTAAAAAGATCGCGATAGATCGGAGGCACAAGTGAACCGAATGCAGAAGTCAATCCAAGTATAACCGACATGCCTAATGAAAGTCCGAGGTAGCGCATGCCGAGACCAAATGTTAAACCACCAATGCCCCACAACAATCCCATAAAGAATGTCCAGAAAATAATAGAACCATCGGTATTGCTGATGATCTTCGTAAAGTCAGGCACAGTAAGATATGCAGCCAGTGTCGGGATGAACAGCCAGGAGAACAAGCCTCCCACGATCCAGTAACTTTCCCACGACCATCCTTTTACTTTTTTATAGGGGATATAAAAACTGCCTGAAGCGAATCCGCCAATGAAGTGGTAAATAATACCTGCGATAACCTGCATACTTACTATTTTATTTTACCGAAAGATTCATTTCTATTGTGGGAAACTGTCCTGAACTATCCTGCCGGCATCTCCTCGAACCACAAGCATCAGGCTTTATACCACCTGCACGAAAGCATTAGGTATGGGGTGTTTGAAAAAGTATTTTGCTTAACAACTAACAACTTGTTTTCGGATGACACACCGAGTGAATATACAAAATAGCCACGCTTCTCCGGCAACGTTTATACTTCTTCTTTGCGGTATACTTCTCGCCATCAGCGGATGCGAAGAGAAAAAAACGACAACATCATCTGCAAAAGATATTGTTGTAAAAAAGATCAGCAACGTAAAACCGAGAAATGTAATTTTCATTTTATCGGATGATCATCGCTATGATTTCATGGGCTTTACCGGAAAAGTACCGGGACTGAAAACTCCGAACCTTGACAGACTTGCACAGGAAGGCGCGCATTGTGTAAATGCATTTGTAAGCACTGCGTTGTGTTCACCGAGTCGTGCTTCCATTCTTACCGGACAATATGCACACACGCATACCATTGTTGATAACCAGGCACCGATGCCGGAAGGACTAAAAATGTTTCCGCAATACTTGCAACAGGCGGGCTACCAGACGAGCTTTTTCGGCAAGTGGCACATGGGTAATGAAGACGATGCTCCTCAAAAAGGTTTTGATCATTGGGTAAGTTTTAAAGGACAAGGTGTATACTATAACCCGGTGTTAAATGTAAATGGTAAACAGGTAACCTATAGCGACAGCAGCTATATTACAGATGTACTGGCCGATCACGCATTGCAGTGGTTAAAGAATCGTGAACAGGATAAACCATTCTTCCTATACTTGTCCAACAAGGCGGTACATGCTGAATTTATCCCAGCCAAACGACACCAGGGTAAATATAAAGATCAGAAGATCGACTATCCTCCTTCTATGTTTCTAACCGCTACCGACACAAGTAAAACATATGCGCTTGGTAAAAAGCAATTGCCATTGGAAAAACCACTCAAGGTAAATATGCGAGATATACCGGAGTGGGTACGCAGGCAACGGTATAGCTGGCATGGTGTGGATCACATGTACCACGATCAAATTGCGTTCGATGATTTTTACAGGCAATACCTTGAAGTGTTGCTGGGCATTGATGAAAATGTAGGGCGTATTCTTGACTACCTCAAAGAAGCCGGCCTCGATAAATCAACAATGGTGATCTATATGGGCGACAATGGTTTCTCCTTTGGTGAACATGGCTTGATAGACAAACGCCACATGTATGAAGAATCGATGCGTGTGCCGCTGCTCGTACGGTGCCCGGAGATGATTGACCCTGAAACGAAGGTCACACAGCTGGTGCAGAACATTGATATAGCACCTACTATCCTGGAACTGGCCGGGGTCGAGAAGCCGGAACAAATGCAGGGCGTGTCGTTCACAAGTTTGTTACAACAAAAACAAACTGCGTGGCGCGATAAAGTGTTTTATGAATATTATTGGGAAGATGCCTTTCCGCAAACCCCCACTATTTTTGGTGTGCGCACCAATCGGTATAAATACATTTTCAACCACGGAGTATGGGGCATTAACGAACTATATGATCTTCAAAATGATCCGCTCGAAGTCAACAATCTCATTCGCGATCCGGAGTATGATTCCATTGCGTCAGGACTTCGAAATGAAATGTGGACGTGGCTCGAAACAACTCACGGGGAGCAAATTCCACTGAAACGAATTACCGGCCGGAAGAATGACCATTTATATCGCGGCACCTATTAATGTAAAATGGTACGTGGAACAATTAATATCGACAAGAAGTTATATCTTTCGAATTACATAAACCGCACCTAACCGCATAATCAAAACATGAACAGACGTCTGGTTTTAAAACAACTTGCCATGGCCACTGCGGGAGCCATACTTTTACCCGCGTGTGGTGTGGATCCAAAAAAAGTATCCATAGCACTTGATCATCTGAATGTAAACGGAGATGATGAAGAACTGCTCGCGGAAATAGCAGAAACAATTATCCCCGCAACGGATACCCCGGGCGCCAAAGCTGTAGGTGCTCACTTATTTACTTTTGTAATGGTGGATGACTGCCTTGATAAACCGGAGCAGGAAAAATACCTGAAGGGCTTACGTTCATTCAATGAGGCTGCCAAAAAGATAGGAGGTAAATCTTTCCTCAAAGCTTCACCTGAAGAACGCCTGCAGATTCTTACAGCGATCGAAAAAGATAAAGACAATCTGCCCGAAGAGATCAAAACATTTTATTCACGCACGCGGCAGTATACGGTGCAAGGCTATACGGCCTCACAACATTTCTTAACCGATATAAAACCTTATCAGTTAATTCCCGGCCCGAACTTCAAAGGATGTATACCGGTAACTGAACAAAAACCTGCATAACACTCATGGCGAATCTCAATATTGACAGCAAGAAAGAACGCACGTACGATGCGATCGTGATCGGCTCTGGTATAAGTGGCGGCTGGTCTGCAAAAGAACTTACGGAGCGTGGATTGAAGACACTCGTGCTGGAACGCGGACGTGATGTAAAACACAACGTTGACTACCCGACTACCAACATGATGCCGTGGGAGTTTAAACACCGCGGACAGATACCATACGAGATACAACAGGAGAACCCGGTAGTAAGTAAATGCTATGCGTTTCGTGAAGATGCCATGCATTTCTTTGTGAAGGATAAAGAGCATCCCTATATACAGGATAAACCGTTTGACTGGATCCGCGGATACCAGGTGGGTGGTAAATCTTTATTGTGGGCGCGACAAACCCAACGCTGGAGTGAATTTGACTTTGAAGGCCCCAAGCGCGATGGCTTTGCTGTTGACTGGCCGATACGGTATAAAGATCTCGCACCGTGGTATAGCCACGTTGAAAAGTTTGCAGGTATATCTGGTAACAAAGATGGTCTGGCAGAATTACCCGATGGAGAATTTCTCCCTCCTATAGAGCTCACCTGTGTTGAAAAACATTTCAAGGAGCAGGTAGCAAAACATTATGGCAATCGCCACGTGATCATTGCGCGTTGTGCGCACATCACCGATCCACAGCCTATACATTTGGAGCAGGGCCGTACACAGTGTCAGCATCGCGTATTGTGTCAGCGTGGTTGTCCGTTTGGAGGTTACTTCAGTAGTAATGCATCCACATTACCATGGGCTGCACGTACCGGTAAACTTACACTGCGTCCTAATTCTGTAGTACACTCCATTATTTACGATGAGACAAAAGGTAAAGCTGTAGGTGTACAGGTTATTGATGCCTTGACGAAAGAAGCGGTTGAGTATTATGCACCGATCATCTTTGTAAATGCTGCTGCCATCAACACCAATCTTATACTGTTAAACTCCAAGTCAAATCGTTTCCAGAATGGTTTGGGTAATGACAACGGCTTGATGGGTAAATATGTAGCATTCCATAATTATCGCGCGCGGATCTCTGCCGAGTATGACGAATCGTTTATGGAATCAACAACAAAAGGCCGCAGACCTACCAGCGGATATATACCTCGCTTCCGCAATGTATACAAACAGGAAACTGATTTCCTTCGCGGCTATGCAGCAGGCTTTGACTCCAATCGCTATAACGAAATGGACAATGACGGATTAGGGGCTTCGCTGAAAGATAAACTGGCGCAGACTAAACTAGGTCCGTGGCGCGTAGGTTCGCACATGATGGGCGAAACCATTCCGAAAGAAACTAACTACGTTGCGCTCGATCCTACGGTAAAAGATGAATGGGGAATGCCTCAGTTGAAAATCTCTATCGGGTATGACGACAATGATGAAAAGATGATCAAGGACTTCCACGAGCAACTTTCGGAAATGTATACCAAGGCAGGCTTCAAGAATATACAGACGTTCGATTCGAAGCAGGCTCCGGGTCTCGACATTCACGAGATGGGCGGTGTCCGTATGGGACGCGATCCGAAGACATCCTTGCTGAATGAATGGAATCAACTCCATGCCTGTAAAAATGTTTTTGTAACCGATGGTGCCTGCATGACATCTACATCAACACAAAACCCTTCACTTACCTATATGGCGCTGTCAGCGCGTGCCGTTGACTATGCTGTAAAGAATGTAAAAGCATAACGAATATACTTTCAGAAAGACAGAATAAAAAATCCCCTGTGAGAACCACAGGGGATTTTTATTTTCAAACTAAATATCTACTGGTATAAATTACTTCTTACTTCTTACTTCTTACTTCTTACTTCTTACTTCTTACTTCTTCGCTTTCGCACTCATATAAAAAGTAAGCTTCCCCCCCTTCACAATATCATCATGCGACAGGAAAGGTCGTGTGAGCGGCTTATCATTCAGCAATACTTTTTGTACATATACATTCTTATCGCTTTGATTAACGGCTTCTATCTCGAACGTCTTTCCATTCTCCAGCGCGATCGCGGCATTCTGTATAGCCGGACTACCCAGCGCATATTGGTCAGAGCCGGGAGCCACCGGGTAAAATCCAAGCGAGGTAAATATATACCAGGCGCTCATCTGGCCACAGTCATCGTTACCACCTAAACCATCGGGTGTGGGTTGATATTGTTTCTTCAGAATCATGCGCACACGCTCCTGCGTCTTCCAGGGTTGGTCGGTCCAGTTATAGAGATATGCAGCATGATGAGCTGGCTCATTACCATGTACATAATTACCGATAATGCCATCANNAGGATCATTCGTACGCGCTCCTGCGTTTTCCAGGATTGATCTGTCCAATTGTATAAATAAGCTGCATGGTGTGCAGGTTCATTACCATGAACATAATTACCGATGATACCTTCCCGTGTAATATCTTCTGTATGTGCAAAAAATTCGTCTGGCAGGTTCATGGTAAAGAGTGAATCAAGGTGTTGAACAAAACGCTTCTTCCCTCCCATCACGCTGATCATCTGTTCCGGATCATGCGGCACATACAGGCTATAATTCCATGCGTTGCCTTCTATAAAACCTTGTCCGTGCGTACTCAGTACATCAAACTCTTTTCTGAATTTACCATCGCTTAACTTCGGACGCATATAGCCTGTTGAAGCATCATATACATTCTTCCAGTTCTCAGAGCGTTTCATAAACTCTTCGTATATAG
>DJFR01000222.1:29151-31952 GCA_002432545.1 Flammeovirgaceae bacterium UBA5867
GATGAGCTGTTCTTGTCTTCCGGTACATACCCGAGTTGCATATAGTATTCTATACCATCGTATGATTTATGACGCGCTGTTCTCACGCATGCTTCCAATGCCTGGTGTGCATCACCCTGGTAGTTTCCTTTGATCACGGCATCAGCAATGACGGAAACACTATGATAACCAATCATACACCAGTTCTCGTTGGCGTGATGCGACCACACCGGCAACATTTTATGAACGCTCTGATCGTAATGCACCATCATGGAACTTACCATGTCGCTGTTACGCTTGGGTTGTATAACATTGAACAGCGGATGCAACGCGCGGTATGTATCCCACAATGAAAATGTAGTATAGTTTACAAAACCTTTTGCTTCGTGATTATTCTGATCGAGTCCGCGGTATGATCCGTCAATATCCATATAGGTTGTCGGGCCGAGGAACGTGTGGTACATCGCAGTATAAAAATTCACCAGATCATTTCTGTTGAGCGCTTTTACTTTTACACGTTGCAGTTCACGCTCCCACTGTTGTTGCCCTTCGCGTTTCGCTCTTTCAAAATCCCAATGCGGAAGTTCTGATTGAAGGTTGGCCAGTGCACCTTTTGTATTTACCGGAGACAATGCAAATTTGATCTTGATCTTCTCTCCTTCCTTGGTTTGAAAATCAAAATACATTCTGATCTGTTCACCTGCTATATCCGGGAAATTTTTTGTCTGATCGAATTTCCGCCAGAAACCTTTATATACATCCGGCTTCGAAAAATCTTTCATGCCGTACTGTTTTATAGGCTTTGAAAAAGTCATCGCGAAATATACCGTACGCGTACGTGCCCAGCCGTTTGTCTGGCGGTATCCTGTTATCAACGTATCATTTTCTACGCGCACAAAGGTCCATACATTTTTATCAGCGTGGTTATAGATACCATACATCAGGTCAAGTATAATATGCGCTTCCTCCGACTGCGGAAAAGTATATTGATGGAATCCAACACGATTGGTTGTGGTAAGCTCCGCTACAATGTTATCGTCATCCAGTTTTACTTTATAGTAATTGGGTGCAGCCTGTTCGTTGCTATGCGAGAATGCCGAGCGAAAACCACTCTTCGGATTTTGTTCCGTTCCCGGATTCAACTGTAGTTTACCCACGGTAGGCATGATCAGAAAATCACCGAGATCAGAATGCCCTGTACCACTAAAGTGCGTGTGACTAAAACCTACAATGGTAGGATCATCATACTGATACCCCGCGCAATATTTATATACCAGCGGATTATAGTGATCGTCCACCTCATACGGTATCGTATCTGTCTCCGGACTTAACTGCACCATTCCAAAAGGAACGGTAGCACCGGGATAAGTATGTCCCATGCGTTGGGTACCGATCAACGGATTTACATACTGAATAAAGTTTTGTTGGGCAAAAGCAGATAAGGGTAACAGGAATAGCGACAAAAGGCATTTTCTCATGTGAAAATTTTTGTTTAGTAAGGTCTCTCGAAAAGGAAGGTATAAGCGGCTTCGGTAATTTGTTCCGGCTAACGGTACTAAATAACGAATACTGCATTATATAAACAAATGCAAAACATTTTTTGCATTAAAGTTTGTTGTTATGGTACTGCTAAATATTTTCAGCAAGATGCAGGGAGAGGGCAGGCGGGCGGGCATAAACCTCAAACTATAAACTGCTTTGCGGCTGAGCGCCTCCCGACAAGTTTGTCGGGACAGGTCTTGCGCGACATACTCTTAACTTAACGGCATTGGGCTACCGGAAGGACATAATTTATTCAATCTTTTTCCGACATATTAACTAACGGCACCTAACACCAGACGGCGCGAAACTATTACTCAGGCGCTTCACCTTCGTAATAGGAGCCGGTTTCGTAATCGAATTTTTTTACGCCGGTGGATTTGTAATTGTGATCGTACTTAACAAAGAAGTATAAATAAATAACGCGGCTGAGGCGCATAATCCATGGTTGCATTACAATAAGCAGTACAACATTGAAACCCAGCCACCAGAAGAAACGGTTATCATTTGTTGACATGCCTATCAGTACAAACCAGGCTACAAAACTGGCTACAGAAAGCGCTACAGACAATGCATAGCTAACATAACCGGTGCCATACCAAAAACCCACTTCCAGTTCAAAAGGCTGACCGCACTCTTTACAATGCTTCGGCATATCAAACACCTTCTTTAACTTCCAGGGGTTGCTGTTGTTAAACATGGGGCCTCTGCGGCAACGGGGGCATTTCATGGTTAAAATACTCCACAGGAAATTGGGTTCGGATGAAGCGGGCATGTACACTTAGGTTGATGAGCCGCAAAAGTACGAAAAAGCAACGAGGCACAAAGAGAAGGCATAGAGAGAAGGCAACCAGGCAACAAGGCACAAAGGCAACGAGTGAAAAGGCATCAAGGCAAAAAGGCATAAAGTGAATGTAAAAGGCATAGAGAAAAGCAATAGAGTGAAAGCAACAAGGCAACGAGGAGTAGGGGGTTACTCGTTGCCTTGTTGCCTTAATGCCTATTTGCCTTTTTTAAGCAGCAAGTGTTTTCTTCCGTTCGCCGATTTGCTGGCGCCACATGGCGTAGTACAGGCCTTTCTCTGACAGCAACGCATCATGCGTGCCCGTTTCGACGATGCGGCCGTCTTCCNNATCGCCTTTTTCAAGCACATAAATTCTGTCGGCATGCATAATGGTCGAAAGCCTGTGTGCTATAAGAATGGTGATCTGGTTGCGTTGCGAAGAAACTTCTTTGATGGTATTGGTAATTTCTTCTTCGGTCAATGAATCGAGCGATGAGGT
>DJFR01000279.1:0-21312 GCA_002432545.1 Flammeovirgaceae bacterium UBA5867
TTTCCATTGAACCAGTAGAAGGTAAATCCGGCTGTGACCCCACCAACATTAGCTGAAACCTGACCGTTTGAAACAGTACAGTTTGTCTGGTGCGAATCTATAACTGCGGATACTGTAGGATTAACAAGATTATTGACGACTGAAACCTGAGTTGTATTGGAACAACCCGTAGTATTGTTATCTATTTTCACGGTATAAGTACCGGCTGCTAAGCCTGTAATGCTAGCGGTGCTTCCTTTTACAGTACCACCTGTACCACTGCCGATATACCAGGTAAAAGTATATCCTGCTGTAACTCCGCCTACATTGGCTGATGCCTGTCCATTCGGGGCAGCTATATCACAACTCGTTTGAGCAACAGTGCCTGTAGTAATTACAGGAGCGACACTGTTATCCAACACCTGAACAGTTGCTTTCGCAGATTGACATTTTGTAGTGTTATCAACTGCAACTACGGTATAGAAACCGGCTACGCGGGTGCCATATACTGCACCTGTAAAATCAGGAGAAGCTATATTGGGTGTTGCTATATTTCCATTGAACCAGTAGAAGGTATATCCTGTTGTCGTCCCGCCTACATTTGCTGATACCGATCCGTTACCCGCACTGCAATTTGTCTGATGAGCATTCACAACAGCAGACACCGTGGGATTCACCGGATTATTCACTACCGACACCTGTGCTGTATTGGCACATCCGGTTGTCGTGCTCACAGCACGCACAGTATAGGTACCGGCAACAAGACCTGTTATTGATGCCGTGTTGCCTTTTACCGCACCACCAGTACCACTGCCCACATACCAGGTAAAGGTATATCCGGTAGTTGTTCCGCCTATAGTTGCAGAAGCTTGTCCATTGGGAGTATTGATATCGCAACTGGTTTGATCAACCGTTGTTGCTGTAATGGTTGGTAAAACTGTATTGTTAAGAATCTGCACAACCGCCTTCGCAGACGCACAACGCGTAGATCTGTCTACTGCTACTACAGTATAAGATCCGGCTGCGAGTCCGGAGTATGTTGCTCCTTTATATACTGCCGCTGTTGTATCCGGAGTTCCAACATTTCCATTGAACCAGTAATAACGGAACGGTCCGGCTGAACCGGCAGCGGATGCTGTTACTGATCCATCTGCAGGGGAACATTTCACCTGGTGACTATTGATGGTTGTTGAGACAGTCGGGTTCGTAATATTGTCTACGATAGTAACGGTCTCCGTATCACTACATCCTGCGGCATCAGTAGCCTGCACGGTATATACCCCTGCAGCAAGTCCCGATACAGTGGCTGCCGTACCAATCTGATTGGCAGGCAATGTATTGTTTCCTTTGAACCACTTCCAGGTATAGCCTGCAGTAACACCTGCTATATTTGCAGACGCTGCACCATTCGGTGTTGCGGAACATGAAGTTTGCTGTGCTGTAGCCGTTGCAGTTACCGGCTGAATCACTTTTGATTTGATCGTTACCAGGACGGATGGCGACACACATTCCGTTGTGCTATTCGTTGCTGTAACTAAATATGTTCCGGGATTAAGACTGCTATAGGTTGGCCCTGTGTAATCGGCCGATGGCTTGATGTTAGATCCTATATACCAGTTGAAAGTATATCCGGTAGTAACACCGCCTACTTTTGCCGAGGCACTTCCTGAATTTGCCGGAACGCAATTCGCATCCGTAGTTGTTACAGTAACTGCCGGCTTTACGGTCTGATCCGTTACGTGACCGGTTTGTGTTGATTGACATCCGGTAATTTTATCTGTAACTAATACAGAGTATGTTAACCCATCCAGGTTTGATAATTCGTGGCTGACCGATAGTACTGTTCCTGTAAGTACGNNCCATTTGGATTTTTACAGTTTGTATAAGCCCTGTCCTCTTGAATAGCTACGGTTATTGTCTTCGTAGTAACACCGACATTTATACTCTTTGAAGATGACCCACACAATAAACCTTTATGTACAGCAAAAACCGAATATGTACCCTCCGTTAATCCTGAATAAGTAGAACCTACGTATGCAGCTGAAGCAATGTCGCCAGTAGTGGCACCGTTGTACCAGTAGAATGTATAGTCTGCAGTTTGTTTTACTCCACTTATTAATCGATAGGCTTCTACCGCTCCTGATGGCGCTGTCGTATTGGCACTACATTTCATGTTATCAGAAATCAGTGCTGTCTCAATTGTAAATGGATTCGGACTAACCGTAGCCGATTTAATGTTATTGGTATAGTCGCACTCTTTGAAATTTGTATTCGGGAATGTGAGTGGCGTTGTGCTTCCATTGTCATTCAACGCAATGAAGAGTGTAAAATTAGCACCTGTTCCCTGCACCGTTAAATTATTCGCTACGTATGAATCACCAATAAGCAGATTGCTCAGGGTAACATATACTGTATTTAACTTGGTAGCTCCGGCAACACGCGGGTCTCCGCTATAAAAAGTAATAGGCAATGAACCTGAGAGACCGAGGTTACCCGAGTTTTTAATGCTAAATGAAATGGTAAAGTTCTTGTCAGGACAGGTCGGTTTGTTGATCGTAATGGTTGAACTCGGATCGAATACTAAATCCGGTGATGCATATGTCGGACATCCTTTTGAATCAAGGAAAGGTGACTGGTTCAGGAATGAGTTAAGCGGCCGGTTATCACCGGGGTTACAGGGAGATCCGGTAGAAAAAACAAGATGATGTTTCTGTTGTACCTGAGGAATCGTAAGATCGTCATTGATATTTACATTGAAGTATCCGTGCTGGTTCCACACTTTACGCGAAGGAACCCACGCTTCGAGACTCGAAGAGTAGGTACGAATCTGACCAAACGGTGCGCGTGTAAAATCATTAATGTTATCCGTGTTATTGGTAGCACACGTTACGCAGATTTCAGTCGAGCCATCACCGTCAACGTCAACAACGATTGGGTAATCATTTGCAGTTCTCGAACGACAGATGGCTTGTGTAAAGATCGCCCCTGTCTTTCCGTTAATAATATAGAGATAGCCTTCATCACGGTATACAATTTCATTCGACTTATCATTATTAAAGTCAAACACGGTTGCACCGGTATATCCGGATGTGCCCTCTGATATGGCAACTGACCACAGTAACGTAAAGTCTTCCTTCAACGCAAACAATCTGCTTCCGGAAACAAACGTAGTGTTCAGTTTTCCGTCACCATCTATATCTGATATATTCAGACGCCCTGTTCCTTCAGGCCAGTTGTTTGATGTGGCGTATCGCTTATATGTGTTATTCTTTACGTCCCAGAAAAATGCATTTGTTGTTCCGGTTGTTGAACCTGTGGAGCCGCTGGTAAGTACATCGAGAAAGCCATCCTGGTTATAATCGGCAACGCTGGTTAAACTGGTAATGAAACCGAAACTTGATTTCTTGGGATAATAATTGGCTCCGGCGGGAATGCTCTTCACTAATGTCAAAGAGCCTGCATCGGTTGTGCGGGCTCCAAGATTAACAGAATATATAGTTCCACCCAATACAAGTTCCAACCCCGTACACGAAGCACAGTCCGTTGTACTCAATATATCTACAGCAACCGGTCCTGCATCAATCGCACTCCAGTCTCCGCTTCCTTTTACAATGCGTGTACCGGTCTCTGCATCCAGTATCTCGTTACGATAGTATATTTCAGCTTTTCCATCCGATCCGAAATCGGCAAGCCCCATGGTGATGGGTTGTCCGTAAGTTTTTGTGCTCCACTGTTTAAGACCTTTACAGTCATACGAAGTTATATAGAAATCACTTCCAATTTTCTCTGCTATAAATATGTCACCACATCCATCACCCTTAACATCTCCGATTGTATGATCATAATATTCTGCTGTTCCGGTAATTGTACCGGTATATTTAATGCTTAAGTCTGTTCCATTTAATATATAGAGCTTTTTGTCTTCCTGGTGCAGTGTTACCATTTCGGGTATACCATCGCCATCCAGATCGCCCACTGCCATTCTTCCGGAAGTATACGTAATGCGGTTGGGAGAAGAAGCTTCGAGCTTCATTCCGAAGTTAAGCGTTCCGGTTGGGGGAACCTGACAGGCCTTATCCTGACCTATATAGAAATCCTTACAGATTAAATTCTTCGCACAATCGCCATCGAAGCAATCGATAAATCCGTCACCGTCATTATCAACGCCATCGCCGCAGCTTGATTCCTGCGCAAAGGCTAACGTACACAGCACAAGACAAAGTGCTGTCAGCAGTAGTTTTCTGATCATAAGCTCAACTATAGATGTAGATACAACCTGAGGTTAAAAAGTGAGAGGTAATGCTTTACCCATGTCATAAATACTGTCAGAAAGGTATTTTCTTTTGCATTGAAAAAAATTGCAAGATCGATCGCATTCAGAGTCACGTAATAATTGGTATCTGTTTATTACTTTTTTACTAAAAAAATAGGCAACTTTTATAATAAGATTTACCATACACGCAAGCCATGTTAGCGAAGGGAACTGCCATTTCACGATTAAATCACATCGCACAGAAGAATATCACCATTTTTATACTGTCTCTGCTGTCAATTGCTTCAATTAAAGATACCTCAGCTCAGGTTATACGTTTCGGAGCAAAAATCGGGGGGCAGTATGACTTTGTTAAAATGGACCAAAAAAGTGTTACCGATACTTTAAAGTTGTCACCCGGAATTGGTTTTAATGCGGGATTAGTACTTTCCTTCAAAGTAAGAAATCGTTACTTTTTGCATACTGAATACCTCTATTCGACAAAAAGCAAAACGGTAAAAGGAAAGATCGATCCGTATCTGAAAGATAAAGTCACCTATCGTTACTTTGAACTGCCCATTTTGTTCACCATGCACTTTAAAGGACAGCTCGGCAAGAACAAAAACTTTAAATGGTATGCCGGTGCCGGACCAAATATAGCATACCTGCTTGGTGGAAGTGGCACTATAATTTCCAGCGAATTATTGGAGAATAACATCAGTTCGCTATCCTATAAAATAAAGTTTGAACCTAGAAAAGATTACTCACACACAGACGAAGTATACTATACGCGAACCAACAGGCTTCAGTTTGGAATTAATCTGGGGGCCGGTCTGCTGCTGGAGCCAATTACCAAACATAAAGTGATGGTTGACTTCCGGTATACATTTGACCAGACTTTATTCGGAAAGCAAAAAGCGGATTATCTTATTCCGCATGATTACGATGACGAACTTCGTTTCCGAAATCGTGGCTTACGTTTTTCGCTCATGTATTTATTCGAGTACAACATCAGCAAAAAAGAGCGTAATAAAGGAAAGAGTACTGTTAAAAAACGTTAACACATTTAATATTTCCTTCTTTAGCCAGTACCGTGCTTCGTGTGTATCGAAATAGCCGTACATCTATAGTTATCTATTATATATAGAGGTGAAACTTCATCTGAAAACTGCGGGGCCTTTCCTATTGAGAGCATCTTCGAGCCAGAACGGATTTATCTTTGCAAAATTTTCAGGTATCTTGTTTACATCAAAGAATCGGATTGCAGCGGTCTCTTCATTGCTGAAACTTTCGGATAGCTTCGTTCGCAAACCGACTTCGAAATACGTTGTAACGTAATGTATACTTTTGTCTTCATACTGATATAGCTGTGAAGGCGGAGAAGAATATACACCTATAAGTCTGATAATGGCCGCATCCACATTAGCTTCCTCTCGAATCTCGCGTAGTATAGCTTGCTCCACAGATTCACCAAACTCAACATGCCCGGAAATTATACACCACTGGTTAACATCTCTTCGTTTGTGCAGCAATACACGTCCGTAATCATCAAAAATAGCAGCAGATACTGCAGGCCGTATTTCGTTTTTCATTTCAGTATTGTTCTTACGTTAGAGAAACTCCGCAGCAGCAAAGTCCTATTTAAAGTTACGGATGTTATACGTAACCGTCAGCATAAAGTAGCGGGTAAGTACATTCGTCTGCCGGTCTTCAATATAGGTTTCCGTTACATCGCGACTGATGCTNNAGGAACTTATAGCCAAGCCCCGCATTCCAGAACCAGATGCTCTGATCATATTCAGCAGATAACCCACGATATAGCGTATTATTCAGGTTGCTGGAGAAAACAAAACCCTTCCAGAAGATCCAGTTCAGTCGTACCGATGCCGTTTGATTAAAGTAATTATTATCAGATTGCTTCTGCAACGTATTCTTGACGATGGTATAGCTGGCAGTATATGAAACTGTAAAATCAAGATCTTCGCTGATGTTACTGCTCAGTACAATTCCCTGACTGAAGCCATAATTGTTTGCCAGATTTTTACTGTCGTTGATGACGGCCGGAGTGCGGTTATAAGTGAAGCCTGTGTTCAGGTTCATGTTCGATTTCAGCAACGCAACGGGAAGGCCATACGTCAACAATGTTCTTACCGAACTATAACCGTTAACATTGATGGGATAAGACAATTGAACACCACGATTAAGCGTGATGCCGTTGAGCACCGTGTCCCTGGTAGCGATATAGGAAGCATTTGTAATATAGTCTTTCGTAAAACTTCCACTCACCAGGAATAATAAACTCGTAGAGGCCTGGTTGTTGGTACGACCGTAACGAAGAGTCATGTTATGGCTATAGGCCTGCGCTAAATCCGGATTACCCGTTTTCAGAAATAACGGATTCCGGTTATCGATCACATTTTGCAACTGCGATATGGAGGGTGCATCTGTAGAGGTTCGATACATCAATCGAATATTTCTGCCCTGCTCAAACCTGTAATTGATTGTGGCCTGCGGAAGTATATTTTGAAACGAGCGGTTCACCGAAAATGCATAGGGAAAATCCTGATCACTGGTGAGCTTTGCATGCTGATAATTGAGACTGGTATTAAAGTTCAGTTTGCGATTGTTAAACCGATAACTCACACCACCCCGATTGGATATATACTGGTTCTCGAAAGCATTGGTGAGCAATGTATCCAGGTCCGTATAGCCATTCGTTTCTTCATTCAGATTATAGGTTCGTTTATCCGTTTTGCTATTGGTAACCGAGGGGGTATAGTTAAACTGTAACTGACTGCGTTTACCAATGGGTTCGGTATAGGCTATATTGGTAGACAAAGTATAACTGTCGGTATATTGATCGGATTGTTGATCGATAATCGTAGTCTCGTCCGAAGACTCATATTCGTTTAACGAGTATAGATACGAATCACCATCGCGGTTATTGATATCGGTATTGAGGCTCACCGACAATGAGCGTCCTCTTTTCTTAAAGCGATGTCGATATAAAATACTATTTGAAAATACATATCCAGCGTTGTCCGCATTATTGGTATTGGTAATGCGACTTTCCAGCGAACTCGTTTCTGCGGAATAATCTCCGAACAGGGAAGACTTCGAATCATTCTTCTGATAACTCAAGCGAGGTGTAATAACAATAGAGTTAGCCGTATCGATGTTATACTCAAGCCTGAAGTTTAACCGATGATTATAGTTCCTGCTGTTGGCGCGGCTGTTTTCATCATATACCAGTCCGCTATCCTGTTGCGTAATATACTGTCGGTTGAGACTGGTGATCCGCTCATTGTCTGACTGATTGAAAAAATAACTGCCGGTAATTTCCGTTTTCTTGTTCCACACATCGCTATAGTTCAACCCAACGGAGTGTGTAGTGGAAATTCCGCTTTGCTGCCCGACATTAAAATTACTATTACCGCCACCGCCACGCTGTCCTCTCCCGCCACCGCGATTACCACCACCTTGTCCACCGGAAGAAGACGATGTTACGCCCAGCAAATCTTCATTGCTGAAATTTTGCTGATTGATATTATTACTCAATCCTACCAATGATACTTTAGGATCACCTTTGAATGAATTTATATTACCACCACTGGCATATAGTCCATCCTCTCCTATACCGGCATATACCCGGCCGAACTGTCCGTTGTTCTTGCCTTTCTTCGTGACTATATTTATAGTCTTGCGCGTTTGCCCGTCATCAAAACCTGTAAACTGCGATTGCTCGCTTAACCGGTCAAACACTTCGATCTTATCAATCACCTCGGCCGGAAGATTCTTAAGCGCTAATGTAGCATCATCACCAAAGAATTGCTTTCCATCCACCAGTATCTGTTGCACGGACTCACCTTGCGCTTTAACACCTGTATTATCAGAAGTTATACCGGGCATCTTGGTGATCAGGTCTTCCGCAGTTGCATCGCGATTTGTTTTAAAGGCATTCGCGTTATACTGTAGTGTATCCCCTTTCTGCTCGACTTGTATCGATGCTCCTTTTATTTCTACCGTCTTTAATGTTGTAGCGGATTGATGTAATTTGATTTGTCCTAGATCGATGGACTCATTTGTCACACGCACGCGTATAATTTGCGCAGTATAACCTATATATGACAATGTCATTCGATACCTGCCTGCCGGTATATCGTTGAATATAAATTTACCATCAACATCCGTCACCGTTCCGCGTCTCCAGGTCGAATCCGATGCCTGATGCAACAACACCGTCACGCCAATCAGCGTAGTGTTATCCGTACTGTCGGCTACAACTCCGGTAACTCCAGGTCGCTGCGCAAATGCCGCGTGAGACAACAGGACAAGCAGGATTACCCAATATTTCATACGATGTTAAACTGGCACCAAAGGACAGTTTTTACAGACGATAAATCAATTGAAATGATTTCTGCATACCGGTAATTATGTGGACGGAAAAAAGGCATTTTTTTTCGTTGGTGATTGCTCCTCCGAAAGGGATCATTTTCTCTTTACAACTACCACGCTGTCAGTCAAATGGAAGATATCATAAAACCCAGTTTAACCAGACCGATCACTCTATTATATTTGGGCCGGAAATGAAGGAGAAGAAGCCGAGATGTGTTTGCCCCCGGAGTGCTGTTGCAGCTCGCACGCTCACTCCTGCTTCACATCAAAAGAATCCCGCCAGCATTACGCGCTAGAAAAATTCATCCATGCTTTTTGACGAAGAGAAAATCGAGAAGAAAAATACAGTCCGTCCAAAATTACCGGCCGGCACTGAGATCAATTATGAAATAGCGTTCCTGTTCAATTTTGTATCAGGGAAGTCAACGCGTTTCGACCTCGAACCTGTCCTTATTTTCTCGAAGAATAATGTAACGGAGTATAAACGTATTTCATTACAGGCAGAGCGAGGTCTTGCTTTTCTGCAGCCGCTGTCGGAAGAAGTATATAAAGATGTCATGGAATTCTCTGACAATCAACTGCTCGACTGGATGACGCGGACCGGCAATCGCTATATACGCAATCATTCCGGTTCATGGGCGCACGTATCAGCAAAAGAACTTGTCAATCTGCGCAAGCACTATATTGATCTTCTTCATAAACTCTGGCCGACACTCAGCACATGGCCGAATATATTTATACTCAAAGCCGGACGTTTTCTGAATTATAGTCAACTGCCGGTAAAACTTGGTAAAGAGCCTGCACGATTTACATTCACAGCCGATCGCAGCGGTGACACTATTGTACTAAACCTTGTACTTTGGCTCGATGACAAGAAAGCCAACCTTCGTTTACTCGGAGGATTTTTACTGGAGCATGAAGGCACACTATATCTTCCTCCGGATGCAGCGTCACTCGCTTTGATCGATCTTTTCCGAAATGGTGCGCTGACTTTTCCTTTAAGCGAAAAGGCTGACGTTGTGAAGCGCTATCTAACGGTATGGCAGGAGAAATATGAAGTTACCATCAGCGATAAACTGAATATCGAAGCCATCACTCCGGAGCAGGAACCGCGTGTGATGTTGAGTGAGCTGAACGAAAGCAACCTCATGATCAAACCACAATTCTCGTATGATGATGTGGTGATTGATTACAGCGATGAACGCACGCACGTAGCCGAGACTGGTGACTCGGTAAAGATTATTCAACGCAATAAAACCGAAGAGAAGAAACTATACGAATACCTGCGCACACTGCATCCGTCATTTGCAAACCAGCGGAATAATCTATACTACTACCTGCCGTTTGCCGATGTAATGAAACACGGATGGTTCATTACCATGATGCGCAATGTACAACAGGAAGGCTATGCGGTAACGGGTTTACATGAACTGAAGAAATTCAGATATACTACCCATATACCTAAATTCATCATTAGCGCCAGCAGCAGTATTGATTGGTTCGATCTGAAAGTAACGATACAATGGGGCGATTTTATTGTGTCGTTGAAAGAGATACGCAGGGCGATTCTCAACAAACAGGACACCATCATGCTGGAAGATGGTACATTAGGACATATACCTGAAGAATGGATCAGTCAATATAGTCTGCTACTTCGCACAGGTACGGAAGAAAACGGCACACTGCGCGTAAGCAAGCTGCACTATACATTGCTGGAAGATATACTCGACAAAATCGACAGCAATACAGTTCAGCAAGATATAGAGGCACGCAAACGCAAGCTTCTCGAATATGATGCGATACAGAAGGTGGCGCTCTCAACCGAGATCAAAGCAACGCTTCGCCCCTACCAGTTATCCGGCTTTCACTGGATGCAGGCACTGGACGAATTGCGTTGGGGCGGTTGTCTTGCTGATGATATGGGACTTGGTAAAACGCTACAGACTATATCTTTCCTGCAATACCTGAAAGAGAAATATCCCGGCAGTACACAACTTGTAGTATGTCCTACATCGTTGATCTTTAACTGGGAGAATGAGATACAGAAGTTCTGTCCTACATTGAAGTTCTATACATACTACGGCTTACAACGCGAGTTCACGGAGACACATTTTTCAGAGTATGATGTTGTACTCACCACGTATGGCGTTGTACGCAACGACCTGGAAAATCTGACGAACTTCCTCTGGCAGTATACCATTCTCGATGAAAGTCAGGCGATCAAAAATCCGGATGCACGCGTTACGAAAGCCGTACAACATCTGCGATCTGTGAACCGATTGATTTTGAGTGGTACACCGGTACAGAACAATACATCCGATCTGTTTGCGCAATTCAACTTCCTGAATCCCGGCTTGCTCGGTACACGCGAATTCTTCAACCGTGAATTTGCTCAGCCTATCGATAAGCAGGGGAACAAAGAGAAAACTAAATACCTGAAGCGACTCATTCATCCGTTTACTTTGCGCAGAACCAAGGAGCAGGTAGCCAAAGATCTGCCCGATAAAACGGTAACGGTATTATGGTGTACGATGGATGCTGACCAGCGCAGACTATATAATCAGTATCGTGACAATTATCGAAACCTCCTGCTCAAGAAAATTGATGAAGAAGGTCTTGAGAAGTCAGGTATATATGTATTGGAAGGTTTACTACGTCTTCGCCAGATATGCGATCATCCCGCAATGCTCGATCATATACCAGGAGAAGAGCCGGTAAAAAGTTCGGTTAAAATTGAGGAGCTCATTCGCGAGGTACAGGAGAATGCCGGTAATCATAAACTCCTGGTCTTCTCCCAATTCACAAGCATGTTGCAGCTCATCAAAGAACAATTCGAAGCGGAAGGTATCAGCCATTGTTACCTCGATGGTTCTACGTCTCTCAACAAGCGAAAGGAAGAAGTAACGCGCTTCACAGAAGATGAAAGTGTAAAGGCATTTTTGATTTCACTGAAAGCCGGTGGTGTGGGGCTTAACCTTACTGTTGCTGATTATGTATACCTGGTTGACCCGTGGTGGAATCCGGCAGCCGAGCAACAAGCCATTGACCGTGCGCACCGTATTGGACAAAAGCGTAAAGTATTTGCCTACAAGATGATCTGCAAAGACACGGTAGAAGAAAAAATTCTGCAGATGCAGGAGAAAAAGAAAATGCTTGCCGATGAGCTGATACACGAAGACGCAGGCTTTGTTAAAAACCTGTCGCGTGACGATATCGAATTCCTGTTCGGATAATATACCGAAGTATATATTTTGTTATTCAGCGAAGCCACCATTTCCCGGTGGCTTTTTATTTGGGTAATTACGTGGTCATCCTTCATTGTTTCGTTTCCATCAAATAATTTTTGTCCCGCAGACGGCCGCAGATTTTCATAGAAAATTTACTGATTTCATCTGCATAAATCTGCGCTCTTCTGCGGGTAAGAAAACTAGGCACGACAGCAGGTATGGTTTTTTACGATCTCATCTGGCCTTCATGTTGAGCGTAGCGCTGGGATACGAAATCGAAGGGAAAGCTCAAACCACAGGCTATATATTCACCACTATATATTGAATGCGATCGAGGCATGCAGTTGCTTCGAAGGATTCTGTTTACATCGGCAGCTAGTTCGTTTTAGCTATATATAAAATATTAAATGTCTCACGAAGAGAGTGTGCTCTTTTCACGGGGTCACTTGGTTTGTATTTTTTCACCGGTAAACAGCTTTGCTATAGAATATGTCATTACGTAAATCATCAAAGTATACGCTGTCAGCTATACTTCTTCTCACCACTACTTTCACCACGCTCGCACAAACGGTTATTCACTACGATAGCGGATATACCCTGCGCAATAATCAGTTAGGTCATTATTACAAGATGGCAAACTTCAGCAACGAAGCGTTGTTCCGTGAATATACCTATTGGAAAAGTACAGGCGCTGCCGTGAATGAGTTTCTGAATTTTCGTGTTCTTTTTCCAACCGGCTACAATAAGAATGATGCATCAAAAAAATATCCGCTGATCGTGATGTTACACGGAGCTGGTGAGTCTGGTCGAAGTTGGGAAGGACACTATAATTATGGACCGGAAGATCCACAGTTCGACAATAACAGTACGAGCACAGCATACCCGGGGCCTTCACACGTGGCAGCTGTGCTGCGCAATCCTTCTGATCACCGGGCCTTTCCGGGGATTGTTATTATACCGCAGGTGAGCCATAGTGGTGCATGGCAGAACGGCTGGGAAGATGGTGCACTTGGCAACAACATGCGCATGACGATTGGCATCATTGAACATTTCATTCAGGACTATCAGGTAGATCGCGATCGCATTGCTATACATGGATTGTCCAATGGTGCGAAAGGTGTATGGGATGCAGCCGCGAAACGTCCCGATCTTTTTGCTGCCATATTGCCTATGTCAGGTGTGGGAAGTAATTACGAAGCCATGAGTGATATACTCGTTACGATGCCGATCTGGTTATTCCAGGGAGGAACAGATACCAATCCCAAACCTCAGGCCTCGCAGGATTTCGTAGACGTTTTGAAAAGTAAAGGTGCGGCTCCAATCTATACACTCTATCCTACATTAGGACACAACACGTGGACGACAGCGTATGCGGAGACGGATTTCTTTTCATGGATCTTGTCGCAGAACAAAAAGAATATATATGTATTTGGTAGTCAAACCGAGCTCTGTGCAAACAGCTCTATAAAACTTGGCTTCTCGGACGGCTTCCTCGCGTATCAATGGACATTCAACGGAACTGATATACCGGGGGCTACTTCACGATTCTATACCTTGAATCAGGCGGGTACCTATACCGTTAGATTTAAACGCAGTGAAACGGAATGGGATGAATCTTTCCCTACGGTGATCACTCCTAAAGAAGCATCCACCTATAAACCGGTACTTGCCAATAACGGCACGCGCATTATACCGATCGATTTCAACGGCACCAAGAACGACACATTGAGACTCATCGCGCCCGAAGGATTTCCGGAATATCACTGGTATAAAAACGGAGTTGCATTTGATACAACCGTCTCCAATACAAAAGTTGCTTACTTCCTGACGGGATCAGGCACGGTTGGTACAACAGCCCAAGCGGGAGACTATACCGTGAGCGTAAAAGAAAATTCAGGGTGTGAAAGTTTGGTTTCAGATGCTATAACGGTTTCGTACACCAGCCCACACGTTGGGCCGAACGCGCCTACGCTGGCGGCTGGTGGTATAACTGCCACATCGGAAAGTGAAACGAACCTTCAATGGACAGATAATTCTGATAATGAAGAATACTTTGAGATCTGGCGAAACCGTGCCAATGTGAATGGCTATAGCAGTGAACCGTATCGGCTCATTGCTACAGTTCCCGGTAACACAACAACGTATCATGATACCGGGTTGAGACCTTCCGCCCGGTATTTTTACAGAGTACGATCTGCGGGTGCCGGTGATGGAAAATTCGCCACAACCGAAGTATATATCACGATGCCGAGTGACACCACGAAGCCTGCACCTCCTGCGAATCTGACCGTTACCGATGTGCAGGACACTCAAATCTCCATCACATGGGATGCCTCTTCGGATGACGACCTGGTATCCGGCTATGAAGTATATTTAGGTTCCACACGGGTAACTACGGTCGATGCAACAACCTATACCTTCAGCAATCTTACACCCAACACAAAATATTTCATCAATGTAAGAGCGGTTGATACACGTGGTAATTTTTCCGATTTCCCGGGTGAAGCCATTGCCGTAACAACGCTCAATCCTCAAAACGGATTAACATACTATTACTACGAGCCACTAAATGTACCAACGGACTTTACACTGGCTACATTCTTCAGCACAGCACAGACACCGGTAAAGCAAGGCGTTGTTAATAACTTCGATATTTCGGTGCGGAACCGCGATATCAAGTTTGTATTTGCATTTGAAGGATATATCGAAATCAATCAGCCCGGTAACTATATATTTTATTCAAGATCTGATGATGGAAGTCGCGTGTTTATCGATGGCGTATTACAAATCGACAACGATGCGCTGCACGATGGTCCTGTAGAGAAAAATAAAACGGTGAGCTTTGCCACCGCTGGTAAATACCCGATACGCGTTGAGTATTTCTATGCAAACAGTTTGTTGCAGACACTTGCTGTTACATACGATCCGCCCGGCACAGGTACAGGTCTAGGCAAACAAGTTATACCCGATTCGCTGTTGTTCCGTACTTCAGCCACACCGGTTACATATTATTGTAAAGCAACGGGTGACCTTCACCTGCTTTCAACGTGGGGAACATCCGCCAACGGAGAGGGTACTGCTCCGGTAAGTTTTGCCAGCGCGTATGAATACTTTCACATTCGGAATCGCACGGGTGATGTAGCGATAACTGCACCGTGGAATGTTGCAGGTGCAGGCTCCAAGATCATTGTAGAATCAGGCGTAACACTCAACATCAACGAAGCTATAACCGGAACTATTGACGCGGATGATAACACTGTAATCAATATCAATCACGATTCGATACCAGCCTTTGGGACACTGGGGGCTACATCTACGGTTAACTTCAACGCGAATGGCATGGTGCCGAACAGTGTATATGGCAATCTCAATCTCACCACGGCTTCTACTACCAAAACGTTACCACTTAGCTCTATTGCTGTTAAAGGTGATCTTCGTGTCGATGAGGGTGTCGTGATCCAGGGCAGTGAAGCCAATCGATCCATTATATCCGTGGAAGGTGATATGACTTTTCTCGGTGCCGAAACCGGTACGCCTGCAGGACAACTATATTCAGTTGTATTTAAAGGCAGCAAAGATCATACACTCACATTGAATCCGGATACCGATCTGAATCTATACCAGCTTGTGTTAGACTATGGCGATGCACTTACACTTCAGAACAGCGCAGGCAGTGCCGCAACGATACGGCTAGGCAACACCAGCGGTGGCGGACTAACACTGAACACCGGGGCTCAGTTGCATCTTGATAAAAATAATCTTGTCCTGTCCGGTAAAGTAGCCATTAACCCGAATGGTGAAACCGGAGTTATAGCAACAAACAACAGTGCGATAACAATCAACACCACATCAGCGCTTTCATCCAACATAGCTTTTCACGATGTATACGACAGTCTTACCAATCTGACGCTATCATCTGGCAGCACGGGTAAATTTAATTTGCAGAGCCCTGTGAATGTAAAGAACCTGGTTACCCTTACCAAAGGAGAACTGAACAGCTATAGTGGTAATCTTACGTTGGTGTCTGATAAGAACGGAAGTGCACGTATAGGTCCGCTCCTTGCCGGGGCAAAGATCACCGGACAGATCACGTATCAGCGCTATATGGATGGTGAAGGAAGAATATACCGCTATATAGCATCGCCCGTAAAACAAATGAGCGTTGCCGATATACAGAACTATATACCGGTTACCGGTTCGTTCAAAGGACAGAGTACTGGCTCAGGTATAAATTCGTCCGCTGCTTCCATGTTCAGCTATGATGAACCCGAAGGTGGTTGGCTCAACTTCCCACCGGATGGCGGTTCCAGCGATGATACTTTACGCATCGGTAAAGGATATTCAATCTTTGTACGTGAAGCAACCAACCCAACTACATGGCAGGTTACCGGCAATCCATACCAGGGTAATTTTGTGTTCGCACTTACAGGCGGTACCCTTGGACAAGACAATGGATGGAATTTACTGGGCAATCCGTATCCCGCCCCTATACAATGGACTGGTGTGGCCGATACAAAATGGAGTTCGTTGCAAAACGTAAGCAACACAGTATATGTACGCGAAAACTTTGGTTCCGAGTATAGATGGCGTGTATGGAACGGTACTACCGGTAATTTAGCGAATGGTATAATTGCCCCGGGACAATCCTTCTGGGTACAGACCACATCCGCTGCACCGGCACTTACCATTACCGAAAATGCCAAGTATACTTCTGATGGTTCATTCTATCGTGAAGGAGAAGTTGAATCACTGGAGATCAGCATGAGCAACGGGAAGTGGACTGATGAGACGTATATCCAAACTATACCATCGGCCATCAACAGCTATAATAAATATGAAGACGCTCTCAAGCAGAATAATACCTATTTCAATATCGCGTCCCGATCCAGCGACAGTGTAGCGTTGGCCATTAATGCTATAGCTGCGGATTACTGTCAGAAACGTGTACCACTTATAATTACCAACGCTGCCAAAGGAAATTATACACTGCGCTTTAACGGAATCGACAACCTGGTTGCTAAAGTATACCTGGAAGATGCGCTCCTGAAAAAACATATCGATGTATCGGCAGATCCAACCTATAGCTTTGCTATTACCGATGCAGCCGAGTCAAAGGGAACACGTTTTACCTTGATCCTCGCCAGGCCGGATGTACAACAGCCTGCATCCATTACGTCTTCGTCAGCTTGCGAAAGCAATGCTATTATTACACTGAATGGTACGCAGGCAGGTGTTGGCTACCAGGCTTTTATCGAGGGAAAACCGGTTTCAGCCAGACGGGTTTCCGAAGGTGAAACGCTGCAGCTTGAAGCGGATTACGCGCAACTACACAGCGGTATATTTGATGTAGCCATACAAGCCGGCTATGGCAGTGGTGACTGTCCTACAACTACATTGTCCAGTAAAGTTACCGTTACCATAGACTCGTTGACAACGCCACATGTCGCATCAGCTTCCGGAAAAATATTTACCGAACATCGCGAAGGACAACGCTATCAATGGTACCGGGATGAAGAACTCCTGGCGAATGAGACAGCGGCCGAAATTATACCGGCAACGGATGGCAATTATAGCGTAGCCGTAACAAACGGTAGCTGCTTCCGGATGTCGAATATACTTGCTTATGCAGCAGGAGAATTTTCTATTGAGAAACTCGCGACTGTTTCGCCCAATCCGTTCACCGATAAACTGATCATCACATTACAGGTTCCGGCTGCGAGAACAATCTCCATTTCCAACATGATCGGCCGGGTTATTCTTGAGAAGACATTAACAGAAGCGGATCAAAACGTAACGCTGGACCTGACGGATATAGCACAAGGCACCTATATCCTGTCCATTGGTGAAGCTAAATATAAAGTGATTAAGAAAACGTAGTAGACACGCATCAATGGCTGAACCGTATGGCATATATATTCGGCCAGAACTTACCGGTAACATAAACATTACCGGTCGCTGAATCAAACGCGATTCCGTTCAACTCAAGTGCGTGCTTATTTTGCGAACGGGCATTACGCGTTAACGCAGAAAGATCAAGACGACCCTGCACCTTACCGGTGGCAGGGTCTATCTTTATAATATAGTTGGTAGTATATACGTTGGCGTAAATATAGCCGTTGATGTATTCCAGTTCATTCACATTCTTCACGGGGCCATTACCATCCTGTACGAGCAATGTCTTTACAGGTTTCAGCGAAACAGAATCAAGGTATAGAATCTTATCTGTTCCATCGCTCATAATTAAATGTGTTCCATCGGTTGTCATCCCCCAGCCTTCTTTTCCCGGCAACGGAAACTCGCCTGTCTTTTTAAAAGTTTTTGCATTATAGATATAGCCGACCTTTGCTTCGTAGGTTAACTGATACAGCTTGTTATTGAGAAACGTTATTCCCTCGCCAAATATAGCACGGTTAATTTCAACTTTCGGATCGATCTTTCCGGTTTGCAGATCAACGACACCGACAACCGAGCGTGTATTTTCCATTTCCAGTGGCGACCCTGTACTTTCATATAGCTTGCCGTTGTGCATCAGAAATCCTTCGGTAAATGCCGTTGTATCATGTGCGTGCGTAGCGACAACATCGAAAGTGATAGACTGTATCGTGTTGGTAGCGGGAGTCTTTTGAGCGGATTCCTTCTTCTCTGAATTACAGGAAACTAATTGTGATACCAGTACAAGAACCGGGAGTAAACCAAGACGATAAGTTTTCAAAGCGATGCGATTTTAGAATTCAGCCCGAAGGTACATAATCCTGCGCACTTTGACGAACCCGTCACTATCCCTGCATATCCTTCAAAATATAGCCTACACCGCGGATGTTCTCGATCCTGAGTGCACTATCGCTTTTCAGGTATTTGCGCAGGCGCGAAACGAATACATCCATGCTGCGGGCTACAAAGAATCCATCGTCTTCCCAGATAGACTTCAGAAAAACATCGCGCTCCATGAGCTTGCCTGTATGTCGGAAGAAAAGCGAAAGCAGCTTGCATTCCTTATACGTCAGGCGTGTAGTGTTACCGTTGGCATGCAGCAATAGGTTATGAACATCCAGCGTTGAGTTGCCGGCCTTCAATACCAGCGAACGATCTGCCGGCACACCATTTCCGGACGCACGTTTCAGGATAGCTTCCAACCTATATTTGAATTCCTGGATGCTGAACGGTTTACAGACATAGTCATCCGCACCAATCTCAAATCCACGAATGCGATCTTCCAATTGATTCTTTGCCGTAAGAAACACAATGGGAATGCGCTGATTATACTTTCGTACTTCGGTGGCCAGATCAAAGCCATCCTTCTCCGGCAGCATGATATCAAAAATACACAAGTCAAACGGGTGACTATAAAAAGCAGAAAGTCCTTTCTCACCACTGGTATATAAATGCACGTTCCAGCCGTGCGCATCGAGTGTGTCTTTAATGAGAAAGCCGAGACTCTCATCATCTTCCACCAACATGATCTGTGTGCGTTCGTTCATGCTTTGGGGAGTATAATTTTTACTGCAGTTCCCTTGTTCAGTTCACTCAGCAGATTTACTTCACCGCGGTGTGCCTGAATAACATGCCTGACAAAACTGAGGCCGAGGCCAAATCCTTTTACCGTATGCACATTTCCCGAGCTTACGCGAAAGAATTTCTCAAACACTTTCTGCCGTAAATGCGGAGCTATACCTATACCATGATCGATCACATCGATCTCAAGCTGGTTGCCATGATCACGTGTACGAATTACAATCCGCGGGCTCTGCAAGGAATATTTCTCTGCATTGTCAATCACGTTTGTAATGGCCTGCAGCAACAAATCTTTGTCACCAAGTATAGATGCGTTGGTGGCATTGAACTCGAGTTGCAGCGAACCGTTACGTTGCTGTACTTTTAATTGAAAGGCTTCTGCGCAATCTTCAATAAGACGATGTACATCCATCGTTTCCTGTACAGGGCTCTTCAGGTACTCCACCGAGGCTCCGCTTAGTACCTGATCAATCTTCTGACGAAGTCTTTCATTTTCTTTTAAAAGTATATTTATATATACCTGCGATGCCTGGTCAGGAACTTTGTTTTGAAGAATTTCACCGGCTATACGGATGTTGGTTACCGGTGTCTTAAACTCGTGTGTCATGTTATTAATAAAGTCGTTCTTCAGCTCGGCAAACTTTTGTTCGCGTAATAGTGATGCTATGGCATAGGCGAAGAAACCCATCATCAGCAACAGCATAATGGTTGAGAAGATCCAGATGTCCAATTGCGCGGCTACATAACTTTGCTTGCCCGGAAAATATACTGCAAAGTTTCGTTCGGCAAGGCTACGTTTATGCTCTGCGGCTTCCGCAGCAAGTCTTCGTGTAGCTTCTACATAATTGCCATATACCAGCGTATCATCAGCGGCATTGTAAACGCCAAGCTCATAATCAATCATGAGACTGCGCCTGGAGAATTCTTTTCGAATGAGACTGTCCAGCATTGCATCGTTCAGTGAGGCGTTGGTGGCAACAAAAAAGAAACTTGATGACATCTTTTTGACTTCCGCATCTTTTGAGACCGAGTCAGCCACCTTGCGAAGCGCTACCTGGACACTGTGATCGAACTGTCGCTCGGCAACGTCAAACGCTCTTCGAAACCAGTATATCTGCACGACCAGCAAACATACCAGCACCAGCGTACCGAGAAGAATAATTCTGCGAAGATGTTTACTTTTCATTAACTAAAAATAACAGTTTACGAGCGAACCTATAGCAACTTTTAGATTTTTAACACTGCATTAACACTTCTTTACAGTCCTTAACCTTGCGCAACAGTACCCGGTAGTAGCATTGCAGAAAAAAGAAATATGCTTTTCTCCCGAAAGGATTACCTGTTCTTCGCTGCAGCACTGCTACTGATCATGACAGCTTTCCTGTGCATGGCGCTGGATTCATCAGCCAATGGCTTTGGTATACTTACCCGCACCCTGGCTCCTCCAGTATTACTGGCCGGTCTGCTCCTTCCGGTTCCGGTCATTCTGGGTTTCGAATACATTACACCCAAAGTTTTATATACCGGCTTTCGTAGTAATATGTTTAAACACACCGGTGCGTTTCTCGTTTTTATTGTCTCTCTGGTAACCTATCTTACTACACTCGAACCTACGGCAAGTCTTTGGGACTGCTCCGAGTTTATTGCAGCGGCCTATAAATTGCAGGTGCCACATACACCGGGTACACCACTCTCCTTACTCATCGGTCGTATATTTAGTATGATTGCCGGTGGTGATGTAACGCGTGTAGCCCTTGCGTTGAATTCGATGAGTGCCCTGTTTTCTGCATTGACTATAAGCCTGGTGTATTATATAATTTTTGATATGACACGTGCGGTCACGGGACAATCAACGAAACATGCATTGCGGGTGGCCGCGGCATCTGCCACGGGCGGAAGTTTGTGCCTTGCTTTCAGCGATACATTCTGGTTTTCAGCGGTGGAAGC
>DJFR01000279.1:21334-49714 GCA_002432545.1 Flammeovirgaceae bacterium UBA5867
TCACGCTGGTTGATACTGATCTCCTATATAGCAGGGCTTGCATTCTGTATACACCCGATGTGTCTGCTGGCATTACCAGTACTTCCATTTACCTGGTATGTACAGCAATATCGCCTCACCTTCCGCGCTATAGTATTTACAGTAGGCATTGGTTGTTTCCTGATACTTGCCATAAACCGGTTTGTCTCCGTAGGTATATTTGAAGCTGCATTTTACCTGGATCTTTTCCTGGTCAATTCCCTCAAAGCTCCGTTTTATACAGGTGCGTTTGTATTACTGATTGCGATTGTGATTATAGCTCGTTTGATGTTATCCAGGTTTCCATCCTATAAAGCGTATAGCTGGGCCGTTGTTTTTCTATTGGCAGGTTTTCTGCCTTACGGGATGTTGTTCATCCGCTCCAATCATAATCCTCCTATTGATGAGAACAGTCCCGAGAATCTGTCCATGATAAAGGCCTATATGAACCGTGAGTCGTATGGGACAAGACCTCTTCTATACGGACCTTACTTCGATGCCAAAATTGAAAACGTTGCGGCCGGTAAACAGATCTATCACAAAGGACAACAGGTATATGAGCCAACAGGAAAATTATCGGAGTATGAATACGAAGCACACCGGCAAACGATCTTCCCCCGAATCTATAGTAACGATGCGAATCACGTTGAGACATACCGCCAGTGGACTGGATTAAAACCCGGTGCGAAACCCGGATTTATTGATAATATAGGATACCTGCTCCGGTACCAGTTTACACACATGTATCTTCGTTACTTCCTCTGGAATTTTGCCGGGCGGGAAGGTGATGTCCAATATAGTAACTGGCTTGCACCCTGGGAACCACTGTCACTTGAAAATATTGAGCCCCATGCCCAACGCGCACGAAATCAGTACTGGATGATTCCACTTATACTAGGTATCGCGGGAAGTATATATCAATATCGCAGGAACCGGCATGCGTTTACCAGTACGCTGATCTTCTTCCTGATCACCGGGGTTGTGTTGGTGCTGTATTTAAACTCACCGCCTAACGAACCACGTGAACGTGACTATATTTACGTAGGGTCGTATATAGCGTTTTCATTCTGGATTGGACTTGGTATAGCAGCCGTTTACGCACTGTTTCAGCGATGGAAAGTGTCATGGCTTATTGCCGGACTGATCGGCATAGCCGTACCGTTGTGGATGTACCTGCAGAACGTGGATGATCATGACCGCTCTGGCAGAACGTTTCAGATAGACCATGCGCGTAATGTATTGCAAAGCTGTGCTCCGAATGCAATTCTATTTACAGGTGGCGACAACGATACGTTCCCGCTATGGTATCTTCAGGAGGTAGAAGGATTCAGAACGGATGTGCGTATCATGGTGCTGAGTTATTTCAACACCGACTGGTATATAGGACAATTACGGAATGCATACTATCAATCCAAACCATTCAAGCTCTTGCTGCCAGAAAAATCATACCGCCAATATGGACCGAATGATGTGCTATACCTGCAGGAAAGTATACGTGAGAGAATTGATGCTGCCCGATATCTTACCTTATTAAAAGACGAGCACCCGGCCTTGCGCATGCAGACAGCCTCCGGTGATATATACTCGCTTCTACCTTCCCGAGCCTTGCGTGTTCCGGTGGATAAACAGAAATTTATGGCAAGCAACCAGAACAATTTTGTGTCACAGGATTCACTTAGCGATGAATTGACGTTAACAGTAACCGGAGATTATCTTCCTAAAAATGCGCTGGCCTTCCTGGATCTCCTGATCAGCAATCAATGGGAACGACCTATATATTTTAATTTCACTTCACTGAATACATTTGATCTCGATCTGAAACCCTATATGGTACAGGAAGGACAATTGTATCACCTCCTCCCTATTCAACCGCAGCAGGAAGGAATAGCAATCAATACAGCACTGATGTACAAGAACCTGGTCGAACAGGCGGACTATTCGAACCTGTCTGATCCGGATGTATATTTCAACTATGAAGATTACCAGTTGCGTATGATTATCCCGTTGCAGCAGACTATTAATACGCTGGCAGAATCGTTTTATGCAGAAGGGAACGAAGCGATGGCTGAGAAAGTCCTGATGACGGCCGTTGACAAACTATATCTCGATCACTTTACACCTTCCATCACGAGCCTCCATGCCGCTCACATGCTAATGGCGTTAAACAAAAATGATCTGGCATTCAGGTTGTCACGAAATGTATTTCAGTTTTACTATAGCTATGCGCAGCAACACGCCACGGTAAACAGTAACGAAACAGATGCATACCTGCTTCGCAGATCTGCCGCTATACTTAATCAGCTTGGGTACGATGAGTATGAGAAACAGGCAGAAACATTGCTGTCTTCGGCAGACAATAAGTAGCTATAGCAACTGATGCGTTTGTTTCAGTATGTCCATTACAAAAATACTTTTGAATTGTCCGATGCCCTTAACACCGCTGAGTTCGTTTACATAAAAATCGCGATAGCTTTTCATGCTGCTGGCAACGATCTTGAGCATGAAGTCAAACTCACCGGACACGTTATAACATTCAATGACTTCGGGAAATTTTGTAACGGCTTCAATAAACTCTTTGCCAGTCTTCTTATTGTGTACATTCAGCGAGACATAACAGATCACCATGATACCTTTGTTTACGAGCTCGTTATTAAGTAACGCTACATATTGACGGATCACACCGCTGTTCTCCAGTCTTTTGATGCGCTCGTGAATAGGCGTAGCGCTAAGGTGCACGCACGCGGCAATGTCGCGCACGGTAAGTTTTGCATTCTCCTGCAGCAATTTTAATATCTGTATATCCGTTGCATCCAGTTTAATCTCGTCTGTAGTTTCTTGTTCTTTTTTCATATTCCGGAAGTGCCGTAATAAAGTGATTTGTTCTTCAAAAGTCAAAAAAACTACAGGAATATCCTAAAAAGTAACAATTCCTCGTAAGCTACGTTCTGACAGGTTAATTTTGACGGAACACTTGGAATATGGAAAACCGGAAGAAGATCATCCTGCTGGTAGCGTGTACAGCAGTTTTATTTGAAGCACTCGATATAGCAATCATCAACCTCGCGATGCCGCTGGTTCGTACTGACTTCGGTCTGGACAACAGTACGGTGCAGTGGCTACAAACGGTATATATACTTTCGTATGGTGGCTTTATGATTGCCGGTGGAAAACTTGCAGATCTTACAGGCAGAAAGAAGATCTTTATGATTGGATCTGCTTTGTTTTTGATCACCTCGCTTGGTGCTGCACTGTCGTTTACTTTTGAACAACTCATGGTGTTTCGCCTGGTGCAAGGTATAGGGGCTGCATTTGTTATGCCATCTGCTCTGTCAATCATCACGCATACTTTTGAAGATGGTCCCGCGCGCAGCAGGGCGATTGGTATATTCAGTGCGTTCGCTGCTATTGGCTCCGGCACCGGACTTTCATTGGGTGGCATCATTGCTACCTATAGCGGCTGGCAAGGTGTATTTTTTATCAATGTACCGGTTATCGCTGTTACATTAGTCATTGGCTATCTATATATTCCAGCCGATATACCGGTGAAGAAGAGAAGTGGTGCAGATATATTCTCAGCCGTTATTCTTACGCTGAGCATTATGCTTCTCTCCTACTTCGTTCATGAGCTGATGCACTTCCGTGATAACCCGTTTCTGATGACGGCTATATTAATGCTGATTCTTGTCGCCTTGTATATATTTATAACCCGAAACAAAAAACGCGAAGATCCGCTGATCGACTTTTCAATCTTCCGTTCCGCGCTTCCGTTGCAGGGAAATGTAGCCTCTGTTTTTCTGGGCGCATTCTTTACGAGTTACCTGTTTATACTTTCGCTCGTACTCCAGCAGAACATGCAGTATGATACAGCAACGGCCGGGCTATTGCTTTTGCCGTTCAGTATACTGTCGGTGATTGTGGGAAAGTTTTTGATTCCTGTTCTCGTTCGGAAGATGCCGGTTCAGCAGTCATCTTTAGTAGGGATGGGCTCAATGTTACTGGGCGGTGTATTATTGATTATCGTATTGATGACGGGGTATCCGTTGGTTATTCTGCTGCTCTCGGTGGCGTGCGTAACGGGAATTGGTATTGGTGTGTCGTACACCAGTCTTACCGTTATGGCCATGCATGGTATACCGCAGCAGCATCATGGCCTTGCTTCGAGTGTGGCTACTACTGCATACTTCTTTGGTGGCGGCCTGGGACTTTCGATACTCGGCCCTTTCCTTGAACTCAGTATAAGTGAAGGTTCTATAAATATACTCCCGGCTATATGCCTGACGCTGTTCGCTGCTGCTGGTGTGGTATATCTACTCGCGCGCAGGAAGCGATCTTTGCCTATAGCAACGTAGTGAAATCCAGTTGCACGGAGAACACAAAGGAGGCACAGAGTTTCACAGAGAGAGAAATCCCTCTGTGAAACTTGGTACCTCCTTTGAAACCTTTGTGTTCCTGGATTTCTTTTAACGGATAACCTGTAACGAATAACGTCTCACATCAATCCGCACGATTCTTCGGACAAACAATCTCCCAAAGATGCCCATCCGGATCTTTAAAGTAACCGGTATATCCCCATGCTTCTTCTTTGGCAGGGCTTGGTATAGATCCGCCTGTGCTGAGTGCGCCTTCCAATATAGTATCAACTTCTTCCTTGCTATCCACGGCACATGAAAGTATACATTCAACGGAGCTGTGTGAAATGTGAGGCTCTGCCTGCGCAAGTGTAGAGAACGATGCAAACTGATTTCGTTCGATCAGGAATAATGAAAGTCCACCGTCCAATTCAATAGCTATAATACCTTCGTTGATACCCGGTGTGGGTAATCCGAGACCCTCGCGATAAAAGGTCAGTGATTTTTCAAGATCACTGACCGGTAATGATATTACATTGATTTTTGGCTTCATACTTCAACTATACATTCGGGATTAAAGATATAGTATATATTATATATTATCACGGCTGTAATCGGGTGGCTGCAGCTTCATCAAGGAACCAATGCAATGCACCCCCGTTCGGACGAATCAATTGTGCCGGATATTCATTTATATTCTGCCCGCCTTGCAACACACGATGTACGGCATCTGCTTTAGACGGCCCATACACCAGGAACGCAATTGCTGCTGCCTGGTTGATACAAGGTGCCGTAAGCGTTATCCGATTCATCTTTACTTTCTCGATATATAACGCTTTCACAAGCGACTCCTTCTCTTGCAATACCGTTGTATACGGGAAGAGTGACGCAGTATGAGCATCATCTCCCAGCCCTAACAACACCAGGTCAAATCGCACGAGGCTATTTACAAAATAGCCTTGCAGATCTTTCTCATATGAAAGCGCTGCTTCTTCCGGAGGCAATTCCGTTTTCATGCGAAAGATTTGTCCGGGAGAAATTTGCAATGCATCGAAGAGCGCTTTCTTTGCCATCAGGTAATTACTGTCGGGATGATCAGCCGGTACATAGCGTTCGTCACCAAAGAAGAAAAATACCTTTGTCCAATCGATTTGTTTTTTATACCGATCGGACGCCAGCAATTCGAATAACTTTTTAGGTGAACTGCCTCCCGAGAGTACAAATGAAAATCGTCCCTGTTGCTGAATTGCTTCGTTCGCCTTTGTCACAACAAATTCAGCGAGCGCAGTCAGCAACTGGTCTGCATCTTTATATATATGCCTCATTATTTCTTTCTGTCGTTCTTTAATGGAAGTGTAAACCAATGAAATCCGTCCTGTGCGATCAATGCTTCAGCACTTTCAGGTCCCCATGAATCAGCAGAGTAATTCGGGAAGCTGAGACTCTTCTTTCCACCCCACGCATTTAGTATAGGCATGAGTAAATCCCATGCAGCTTCTACCTGGTCGCCACGCATAAAGAGTGTCTGATCACCAAGCATCGTATCCAGTAGCAATGTTTCGTATGCTTCCGGTGTATCGCCTGTATACGTACCGTTGTAATCGAAGATCATGTCTACCGGGTTGAGTGTCATATCAAGTCCCGGGCGTTTTGCCTGTACCTGTAAACGTACACTCATCTCGGGTTGTATACTGATGATCAACCGGTTTTGCTGCCAGCCCTCTACGGCTTCAGACGGGAAGATCATGTGTGGTACATCTTTAAATTGTATTGTGATAACGGATGATGACTGATGCATACGTTTACCGGTACGCAGGTAAAACGGAACACCATGCCAGCGCCAGTTGTCTACAAAGAATTTGATTGCAGCGAAAGTCTCGGTGTTAGAGTTTGGATTTACACCCTGCTCTTCACGATATCCTAAAACTTCTTTGCCTTCGATCCAGCCTTTGCTATACTGGCCCCGCACTGAATTTTTCTTGATGTCTTCCGGACTGAACTTGCGCATCGAGTGTAGAACATCAACCTTACAATCGCGTACCTTATCTGCTTCAAAGCTTACCGGTGGTTCCATGGCTACGAGGCAGAGTAGTTGAAGTATATGATTCTGGATCATATCGCGCAGTGCTCCGGCATCATCATAATACCCACCGCGATTACCCATACCGAGTTGTTCCGTTACCGAGATCTGCACGTGATCGATATAGTTACGATTCCACAGCGGTTCAAATACCGAGTTGGCAAAACGGAACGCCATGATGTTCTGTACCGTTTCCTTGCCGAGGTAGTGATCGATGCGGTATATCTGTTGTTCGGAGAATACACTTCCCAACAATTGGTTCAGCTTGCGCGCAGATTCAAGATCATGGCCGAAAGGTTTCTCAATAACAATACGTGATCGTGTCGTGTCTTCGGCTAATTTATGCTTCGCTATATTCTCAGCGATGGTGCTGAAGAAACGTGGTGCTACTGCAAGGTAGTATATTACATTCGGATCGGCACCCGCTTCCTGACGAAAGGCTGCTATACGCCTGGATTGTTCTTCATACGTTTTGGTATCATTTATATCGGATACCTGGAAGAATACATGCTGCACGAATGCATTCCATTTTTCAGGCTGCGGCTTTCCGCTGCGTGAGAACTGGTTTATGTCTTTTAATAGTACTTCACGGAACTGATCATCCGTAAACGCGGTTCGTCCCATGGCCACAATAGAAAAGTGGTTGGGCATCCAGCCGTCTACATACAAGTTGTAGAGAGCCGGTACGAGTTTACGCGAGGTAAGATCACCGGTGCCGCCGAAGATAAAAAATATAGCAGGCTGTGCTTTGATAGAATCTGTTGATGCGCTCATTACGATACGTTGGGGTTGTAATGTAGATATAGGTTGTTACGCGTTTTATTTAGCGAACCATTGTGTATGGAATACGCCTTCTTTGCCAATGAGCTCGTATGTATGAGCACCGAAGTAATCGCGTTGCGCCTGAATAAGATTAGACGGCATGCGTTCGCTGCGGAATGCATCAAAGTAACTTAACGATGCTGTATAAGCCGGTATTGCAATGCCCGCTGCTGCAGACGCTGATACAACGGTACGCATACCCGCTGTAGCACCATTTACTTTCTGAGCTATACCTGCATCGAGTAACAAATGCGGCAATGTATTGTTTTTCTTATAGGCCTGGTATATATCTTCCAGGAAGGTTGAGCGAATGATACAACCGCCACGCCAGATAAGGGCGATCTCATCCATCTTGAGATTGTAGCCATACTCAGCAGAAGCCTGCGACAGCAAATGCATACCCTGTGCATAGGCGATTACCGTGCTGAAATATAGCGCCTGCTCCAGTGACTGGATAAACTGCGCCTGATCTACGTTAAGTTTCGATGATCCTGTCTTATAGAGTGCCGATGCATCGGTACGAAGTTTTTTATACCGGGAAAGATCGCGCATGGATACTGCTGTATCAATCGTTGGGATCGGTAACTGCAAATCCATCGCTACCTGCGAAGTCCATTTACCGGTACCTTTTGAGCGTGCTTCATCTTTGATATCATTCAGAAGCAAATGATCCGAACCGGGTTCTTTAAAGGCAAATATATCGCGCGTGATTTCCACGAGGAATGATTGCAGTCTGCCTTCGTTCCATTGACGGAAAGTCGAATGAATTTTATCACCCGGCAGTTCAAGTCCTTTTTGCATCACTTCATACGTTTCTGCAAGGAGTTGCATCAGGCCGTACTCGATACCGTTATGTACCATCTTCACGAAGTGACCGGCTGATCCCGGACCTATATACGTAACGCATGGATCGCCTTTTACTTTCGCTGCTATAGCTTCAAATATAGGCTGCACAACTTTATAGGCATCCGGATTACCACCCGGCATCATGCTGGGTCCTTTGCGTGCCCCTTCTTCTCCTCCGGAAACACCCATCCCGAAAAAGTGAAGTCCTTTATTCTTCAGTTCCTCGGCTCTGCGATTTGTATCGGTAAAGTGAGAGTTACCACCATCAATGATCAGGTCACCGGCATCCAGTAACGGAGCGATCTCCGCTATAGCGCTGTCAACAATTTTACCGGCAGGTACCAGCAACATTACTGCGCGTGGCTTCTGCAGGTTTTTAACAAACTCCTGTAACGATGTGAATCCTTTTACATCACCTTTCACGGCTTCGCTACCCAGCATCGCTACTTTGGCAGGATCTTTATCATAACCAGCCACTTTAAATCCGTGGTCTGCCATGTTCAAAAGAAGATTGCGGCCCATGGTACCAAGACCGACCATGCCCAAGAGATAAGAATTATCTTGCATTGTTATATCGATAAAATATTATGTGATACAGATTTATATACTTTGTGATTTATACTTTCGGGATTGTTACTTCTCCAACTGCTTTACTTTGTTGAGTCTGCGCTGATGGCGTTCGGCCGCGGTAAAGCTGGCTTTGAGAAAAGCGGTTACAAGTTCCTTTGCCAGTTCATCGCCTGTAACGCGGCCACCGAGACAAAGTAAATTCATGTCATCATCTTCAACGCCCTGGTGTGCCGAGAAGTGATCGTGTATCAAAGCACCCCGAACTCCCGGTACTTTGTTCACCGCGATAGATGCTCCTACCCCGCTGCCGCACACCGCTATACCGCGCTCCACTTCACCTGCAGCAACCGCTTTTGCGAGCGGAACTACAAAATCCGGATAGTCATCGGTATCGTCACGAGTGGCTGCACCAAAATCTTCTACCTCATGTTGCTGAGCCTGCAGGAATTTTTTAATCACTTCCTTCAGCTCAAAACCTCCATGATCGGCAGCAATTCCTATTTTCATTTTGAGTTTGTTCCTGGGTTTGCGTCACAAATATTGCGGGTTTTAAATTAAGCAAAGGTTTGGATTCCATCATTATCGTTGGAATTTTTATAAAAATATACCCGCTTTGATAGCGATATCGAGATGATTTGTAATAACGCTGATACCCTGCACAACACACTATATTTCCAAATCGGAGCAGAAAGAAATGTGGATATGACACGTTGCTTTACAACGACACTTCGAGCCTGCACTATAGGAGTATGATTCTATACTCGCGTGAGCGGCCGGTTATCAAGAGCAACGTTATACTATACAGGAACTTATCGGTGATGAAGTTACATGTATTGGGGGCTGTACGTTACTTTGGCCTGTGCTATAGGAATATGTTTCGGCAGTCACCGCGCCAACCCATTATCGGGGCAACATTACTTTACCTGATGGTAATTTTATAGCGATGCCGGTGATCTTGCTTAGAAAAAAACTTTGGCTAGGGGGTTTCTCGCGGGTAACGCGAATTTCATAGGCAGGACTGCTCGCTCGAGATGACGGGCAGATCCGGGCTCGAGCTTACATAGAAGTAGATCGGTTGGATCAACGCAATCGAGTATTTTGTCTTCGCGTTTTATCACGGCATATACTTTAGCAGAGTGCCTAAGTTCAGACTGCCGGGTATAGCAACGATCAAACAGCCAGACCTTTCCGTCTCTCTTGTATATAACTATATCGTTGTGTTTCAATTTCATTACAAAGATAATGTCAGGCGTTCGCGCAGTAACATTGAAAAAATGTTAGTCAGACAATAGAACTATATCTCGATGGATTCAGCTTTACCGTGACTCACGGCTTCTGCAAAAGGATAGTCAGGATACGCGGGATTGAGGCGCGATCGTCATGATCAAAATATTCATTGAGATCAGCAACGATAAGGCCGTGATTACGAGCAGCCTGAATAAAATCGGATACGTTGTGATTGAAGCATGAAACTATATGTGTACCGGCTTCGGTATCAAACCGTGCTTTCGATCCGGAGTATTGCTTGAATGGATGAAGCTCCCCTATATATACATAGCCACCTGGTTTCAGCACGTGCGCAACCTTTTCAAAAACAGGCTCCAGGTGTTCAATATGTTCGAGCACAAGGCTAAATACCACGAGGTTATATTGTCCTTCTGCAAATACCCACTCCGTTGCAAGGTCGGCCTGCCGAAATGTTACGTGGCCAGCATTTACCTTGGCTTTCGCTTTGGCAAGCATTTCTTCCGAAAGATCAACGGCTGTGATGTGCTTTGCCTTTGTAAGCAGCCATTGTGTATTCTTGCCGGTGCCACAACCCACCTCGAGACAACGCTCAACATCCACTGCGCGAAGTGTTTCCCGGAGTGCTTTCGCTTCCAGGTCGCGCGTTTTATTGTCGTTGGTATCGTATTGTGATGCCCATGTGTTATAGGCTTGCTGTACATTCATGGCTATTCATGTCTCCGTTTTATACCCTGGTAATTCCCTCACTTGTCGTCCAGGCTCCTTCCTACATTACCATCGCCTACTCCTTCGTCTTCATCTTCATCTGTATCGCTGTATTCTAGCGAGTTATCGTCATCATCGGGTGAACCTGAAAGTTCCTCGTGCTGCAGCGACTCCAGATTTCCTTCACTCTGTCTTGTGTCATCATCCTCATCGGTGTGCTGCAGTTTTCCTTTGGCATCCATCATAACATACTTGTTTGCAGAATAAAGCTACCCGGTATATTTATTCTTTCCAAACAACACGTATGCCCCTATATAATTGAATATTCCTCAGTCTTTCAACGGCTCAAAGTGTTTATCCAGAATCTCAACCACTTCCTGTTTGAAAAGTTGTTTACTTCCTTCAATCACATCCAGGTGATTTACTTCGATGTAATGCAACACCTGTCCGTAATCCGTGCGCTTGGTAAAGAAGTAATCGCGCAGTTCATCCATGAGGTAATGCATCTTTTCGCGGTCTTGTAACTCTTCGTAATACTGGCCTTTCACAAAATTCTTCAGACCAACTTCTGTCAGAATTTTACTGATGAGCATCTGCCGGGTGTTCTGTACAAGGTTGATGTGATCGATGCGGTATGTTTCCAACGGATCAAATTCAATCTGCACTTCACTCAGGCACAACTGTATATATTGATCGATCTCGGCAAAGAATATAGCAGAGTCAATATGACTGTTTTCTTTTTCAAGCACGCGTTGAAAAGCCGGACGATAGCGGTCCAGGTTTATACCGGCATGCTGAAGCTCAATCAATTTACTTTTGATCTGCAACGCTTTCGGAGGCGATACTTTGGCGTTGAAACGATGCTGGATATACTCTTCCAGACCTTTCTCTGTGAGCAATCGTGCAATGAGACTTTTACGTGCATCCTGCAAAATCTCGCGCACCTGCAAAGGCACCAGGTTCATGTCCCAGTCCTCTATTTTCCGTATTCCATTGAATGTTTTTACCGTTCTCATACCTCTAATTATTTTAGATATACAAACGTATAAAAACTAATTTAATTAGTGAACGAAAAGGTATAATATTTCATTAAAGACTGAAAGCCAATCCATTACTGAATTGGCTTTCATGTTGTAAGCTGTAAGATTCAAATTTTTCAGGCCAGCAGGTGCGGTCTTTGCTTATATACGGTCCACACGAATTCACCGAAGATCGTGTTTGCCCATGCAAACCACTTGCGCGTAAATTTCTGCGGATCGTCTTTGTGAAACGACTCGTGCATAAAGCCGGTGCCGCCATGAGTTGCCTTCAAGATGCGCACGCAATCTTTGATCTCCTGATCGTTGTTGCTCGTGAGGCCTTTCATGATCACACTCAGTGGCCAGATCATATCCATCCCCGCGTGCGGTCCGCCTATACCCGATGCTGCCTTTCCTTTAAAGTAAAAAGGATTGTCGTCTGAGAAGAGGAACTTGCGTGTGTTCTGATATATAGGATCATCAACCTTTACTGCGCCCAGGTACGGTAATGACAGAAGGCTTGGTATATTGGCATCGTCCATCAGGTTATAGCTTCCCATACCGTTCACTTCAAATGCATATATCTTTCCATAGGTAGCATGTTCAACAATGCTATACTTCTGCAAGGCATCTGATACCTCCTGTCCTAACTGTGCCAGTTCATCGGACAGTGCTTTGTCTTTCGAGATCGCGAGGATCATTTCAGACGCCTGTTTGAGACTTACTACGGCAAAGAAATTGGATGGTATCAGAAATGGAAATATAGTCGCATCATCGCTCGGGCGGAACATCGAACAGATCAGGCCTACCGGCTTAACAGGATAACCGTATCCTGCGAGTGGTACACCATCGGTTGCCCACGCTGTTGTGCGCTGGAATGTATAGGGACCTTGTCCGTTTTTACGTTGTTGTTCTTTGAATACTTTGAGCGTTGCCTGTATACCCGACTTCCACGAAGCACCAAACGGAGTTGTATCTTTTGTGAGTGTCCAGTAATGATATGCAAGTCGTATCGGGTAACACAATGAATCAATCTCCCACTTGCGTTCGTGTATACCAGGTTGCATCGCGGTGATATCATCTTTCCACTCGCTTACTTTTGTATTGTCATCGTAGAATGCATTGGCATACGGATCTTTCAGAATACATTGCGTCTGACGATTGATAACACCGGCAATAAGGTTCTGCAATTCTGCATCCGACTTCATGAACGGAAGGTATGGCCAGATCTGTGCGGTGCTATCACGCAGCCACATCGCATCTATATCTCCGGTAATAATATAGGTATCCGGATTGGCACCTTTCGATTTTACAAACACGGTAGTATCCAGTGTATTCGGGAAACAGTTCTCAAACAGCCACGCCAGTTCTTCGTCTTTTACTTTTGTCTTGAATTCTTTGATGGCACCTTCCACCGACTTACTCGAGAAGTTACGCTCTCCTGCTGCAGGACGTTTTGAAATATACTTTGACTGATCACCCGCCATTACCGATGATGCATTTATCATTAAACCTGCGCTTACCAAACCGGCACGTTGCAAAAATTCTAATCTGTTCATTCTATAGGTATTTCAGTGTTGTTACGATGATACGGCTCTCCTTTATACTTGAGGCGGGGCAAAATAGAATATCACCGTAAGAAAACAAAGTTTGCACGACCCGTTTTTACATGAAAGGATATTCGTGCCTTCGTGCGAATGCTGTGTTGCACGAGTGTGTCGCGCACACTTCTCGTGAATGACATTGTCCACACGCTTCCTCATGTTCAAAGGTTTAGAATGCAACATCGCCCGGCATAATTTTATCAGGTATACGTGTAAAAAAGCCATGAAAAAAATAGCAGTGTTTTTAGTCGGTATGTTTTTCATAAGCATGTCCGTATATGCGCAGTCAGCAGACAGCACGCGCTCACAACGATCATCATCCGATACACAGCAGCAACCGAGTAACAAGTTCAATCAACAGGACTATAAACTTATCCAGTCTGCTGAAGTACCTGAATCGTTACGCAAAACTTTGCAGAACAAAGAATATGCTGGCTGGGAAACCGGCAAGGTATATGAGAGTAAAAAGAAGGACGGATACTGGGTGCGCATCGGGACAGGCAGTGATGTACAGAATTTCTTTTTCGACCGCAACGGCCGAGCCGTTAATTCGAAAGGTCCGGGTGTAGGTAAATCTCCGGAATAGTTTCCGCAGTTTAGAATCGAATGTATAAAGCTGAATTGTCTTCGTGTACAATTCAGCTTTATCTTTTATAGCTATACTCCTGTCCTATTCCATCCATATATATTTCAGGAATTACTTGTACGGACAAAATCATGATCTGAAAAAAAGAATAAGTTTGTTACTGACATGATGCGTACAGAGAACCTGCTGCGTATGCACAAATATGAAGATCACTTTTCTTAAAGCATTTCAGAGTTGGAACTACCGTTTATACTTTGCGGGGCAATCGGTATCGCTGATCGGTACCTGGATGCAACGCACATCCGTATACTGGTTGATCTATGAAATGACGCAGTCATCCTTCATGCTTGGTGTTGCTGTTTTTGCCGCGCAGTTTCCATCGTTCCTGTTTTCTATTATAGGCGGTGTGATTGCCGATCGCTATAACCGCTACCACGTGCTGTTACTTACACAGGTAGCATCGCTGGTGCAGGCGGCTCTCCTTACAACGCTGGTGCTACTGGACAGTTACGAGGTGTGGCACATCCTTACGCTGAGTGTTCTGCTCGGCATTATCAATGCATTTGATGTACCAGCCCGACAAGCATTGGTATATGATATGGTGAATAACAAAGAACATTTACCAAATGCCATTGCCCTGAACTCATCGATGGTGCATACAGCCCGACTTATAGGTCCTGCCGTAGCGGGGTTGGTATTACAACAGTTCGGAGCCGCTATATGTTTTCTGATCAACGCATTGAGTTTTATAGCAGTACTCACATCACTGCTCTTTATGAAACTACCGCCCTACAAACCACGCGAACATACGAGCAATGCCTTGATGGATCTGAAAGAAGGTTTGGGATACCTGAAGAGCACGCCTTCCATCAGCATGGTTATGGTTATGCTGGCGTGCATGAGTTTGGTGGCACTGCCCTATATAACGCTGTTGCCTGTATATGCAAAAGAGATTTTTAAAGGTGAAGCCTCTATATTCGGATACCTGAATAGTTTTATAGGACTCGGTGCTGTTAGTGGTGCATTCTATCTTGCATCGCTGAAAGCCGGATCGAACCTGAAGAAAGTATTATTCTTCAACACGCTGATCTTTGGTATGGGACTTATTGTCTTCTCACACCTTACAAATTTACCGGTAGCATTAATGGTTATAGCGATAACAGGCTTTGGTATGATGTCTCAAACAACGATCAGCAATACATTGATCCAGACAACGGTAACACCGGCTATGCGGGGGCGTGTACTGAGTTATTATGCCATGGCTTTCTTTGGTATGCAGCCGATTGGTGGCTTGCTGATCGGAACACTGTCTCATTACCTGGGTGCGCCCAACACTATACTAATCGAAGGACTTGCTACGCTACTGATTGCCTTGCTGTTTTTCCCTTTCCTTCGCAGGGATTTACTGAAGCGCAAACATAAAATGAAACTTGAGCAGCTTGAAGAGCGATCGATCGAGACGACTTAATATATACAGTATAGCTGCGAGCTGTGAGTTTTTGAGCTGTGAGAAAAATTTACTTCCAGAGCAGGCGGAGTCCTTTTTCTTTTCCGTTGAGCGGGTCGTGTGACGGTAATGGTACGGCTGCTATATTTTGAATCACTTGCGGACGATCACTCGCCTCACCTCGTTTTATATCGTAATCGCGTCCATCAGGATAAGCGCCTACTACACCAAAGCCATCTTTATCACCGAGGTTCTTATGTCCTACACCAGCCGGGATAACAATGATATCGCCTGCCTGCACATGTACCTTCTGTCCTTTTTCGCCACCGAGGTGTAGCAAAGCAGAGCCGCTATATATACCGAGTACTTCATGCGATATACTATGATAGTGATGGTATGGAAAAACACCGTTGCGCCAGGAGTTTGCCCAGTTATTGTTAGCAAAGGTTTCTTCCAGCCATCGCGCTCCGGTTTTGTCGCGTTCTGTAAATGCGCTTCGGTATACGATCAGCGGATACCGGCTGTTGGGTATAGAGCCGTCATCCGTAAAATGTAGCAATTCGGGTTGTACGATATGTGCTGCCATAGCATTGTTGTTTACTCCCAGCAGGGATATAGCAGCAAGCGATAAAAATTCGTTCCTGTTCATAATACTATAGTTTATACTACGCGTATCGCAGGAAGAAATTTATTCTAAAAGACGTCCTGCAAATTTATGAATTCACCGGTTTACTTCGTCCCACCACCAGGTACAGAATCGAGCCGACAAAGGGAATAAAAATGATAACCAGTGCCCAGATAACTTTCGTGGCATTGTCAGCGAAATTTCGTTTTACAAGATCAATGATAGCCCACAGCCAAAGTACAGCAGGCAGCGCCACAAACATGAACATGACTATTATCTCCGAAGCGCCAAAACCTGACAAATACAGTAAAACGTTCTCTTTCATAAGGTGATTAGGTTATGCTATAAAGGTAATGTTCCGTCTACATACCCGAAATTACAAACACCGCCTTATTATGCCGATTAACCTATATTATGCTTCTCCGGGTTTCACATCGATCACAAAGCGCTTCGGATCGACCGCGGCATTGCTGTAAACACAGGGCCACCGCGAACCCTGCTCAATACCTTCTACAGTGTTGCCATTTTCGATAACCGAGCCAAAATCATATATATACTGTGCATAGGAATATAGCAGGCCTGCAATCTGGCCGGGATCTTTATCAGAAAACCGGATTTGAAAATCGGGTAGTCCCAGGGCGTGCATACCAATGCTGTCCATCAGCATACCGCCACCGGTTATAGTATATAGTCTCACGTTGAGGAGTGCATATAGATTTCCAAAACCATGCTCATCGATCTGCCGGAGATACTCCTGTGGGTCAACCAGTTTGTCGCTGGAGGTAAAGTATAGCGCCTGCGGTTTCATAATCCTCACAACAGCCGACAGAAACTTCTGGAAGTAGGCAACGCGATCGCGATGCGACAGCAACATCGACATCAGGTCGGTCACCATCAGATCATAGGTACATTTACCCGCAACCTCTTGTGCAGTATGCCAGTGCCAGGCCTGCCGGTATGCATGGGTAAGTGTATCCTGGCTGAAAGGCTTCTCAGGTTTAAATATAGTGCCTTGTGCGGGCAGGTCGCCTTCCTTATAATGCACCATATAGTTTCTGAAAAAATACTGTCTTGATCGATCGCCATCTTTACCCGAAATGTCAGTGGACGAAAATAACGGAAAATACCTCACAAGCTCCTGCTCCAGTATAGCATCTTGCCATACCGGTTCATTCTCAAACAAAAGCTTTACCGTGAGTATATGCATCTCGTTGGCAATCATTGTTTTCTCTTCATCTATATTCTTCTTTTTACCCCAGTTGAACAGCGCCATGGTATATTGATTTAATGAAACATTGTATTAATTCTTACATCGCCCCTTGATAGTGGTCGAAAAGTTACCAAAGTATAAACAGTTATTACCTAACTTTCAAAATCATTTAACACTGACTAAATATTAGCAGAAGTATGAGTAAATCCAGAAAAACAGTTGCCGAGAATCATGGTCAGAAAGTAACATCGAAAGAGCTGGCAACTATCAAGAGACTACTAAAAGAGCACACGCCTACGGCAGACATTGCTAAAGCTGTGGGACGTTCGCTGGCTGCTTTACGTAAAATTACTTTCCGTGCCGGCTTATCGCTACGGAAAAAAGTTGCTACTACCGTGAAGAAAGCTGTAAAACCTGCTGCAAAAAAAGGTGCAAAGAAATCAGGAAAAGCATCCAAGCGCGGCCCTATATTAATTCACTAAGCCTTACCGGTTTAAAGTTTATATAGTACTGTACTAACACAGTCCGTTAGGTGAAATAATATTCGTATAGGATTATCTATAGCCTATAATCCTAGTAGATATTCTTTAACACGTAATGTGAAGTCTCCCTGTTTCTGATCCTTCCGTTGGATGGATAGGAGTTAGTATTGCCTTTCTACTACATGGGTTGACGGGGATACTTTCTGTTTGCTAATGTATTCTGTTGGCAAAATCATCCTTCCGGGGTATGCATTACATTACTTCAGGATTTCAAAATCGCTTTGATACTACGATGGCAATGCAGCAGGCCGAGGAATATGTATCGTGAGCGCTGTACATATTTTCTCCGAAAAAGATTCCATAGGTTGCAACGTCTTTTACCGAAATATATAGTCATCAAAATTCTCTACCCTGATTTTTCCGGTGATGTGTTATCACACGATTTCCCTTCGTAAAAAATGCGCGGATAAAATTATCGTCACTATCAGAAGTTTAACGTTTGCTCACTTACTTTAATCCTAAACTGCCTTTCTGATCACTAAACATTTTGTACATTTTACCCGAAGTTGAAAAGTGATAGAAACGAAAATTAGAAAGGAATGCAGGCTATGAAAAATTTATTCCTGGAAGAGACACAGGATACGCCCCGCGTGACGTTGAACAAGAGTGATCATGTTTTCGAAATATCCGGCAGATCACTACCAGAGGATGCGGTTGAATTTTATACCCCCGTTATCGACTGGATTCATGAATACTCACAAGAGCCCAACTCGGAAACAGATTTTGCTTTCAAGCTTGAGTATTTTAACACAGCATCGTCTAAACTTATACTCGACATGATGATGGCTTTGAAAAGTGTAAAGGGCGTTAAGATACTCTGGTACTTTTACGAAGACGATGAAAGCATCGATGATGCCGGTAAAGAATATGCCGAGCAGGTAAATATCCCCTTCGAATTCAAAACAATACACTAACATCTATAGAGGAATACATCACGCGATGAAAACACGAAGCGTTTACTTCGCGTGATGCCAATCCCGGTTCCAGATATCTGCGTACTGATCCGTATGCCGCTCGAATTCTGCATGTACATACGGACAAAGTGCAATGACTTTTAATTTATGATCGCGCGCATATTGCACCATGGTGTTTAACAACTGACCGGCAATTCCCTTTCCGCGAAGTTTATCTGATACTTCGGTATGAAATACAGTCAGGTTTCCTTTATGTACACTGATCACCATCTCGGCTAGCTTCTCTTCTCCGTCTTTGATGAGAAATGAGCCGCGGCCCTGGTCGTTTAATTCAAGCTCAATCGGATTCATGTGTCTGGAGTTTAGATCTGATTTTAACATTTCATATTTTCATTCAGCATAGCCAGGCCGTTGTTTGCCATAACAAATCTGTCCGGTAGCGGACTTTATTGTTCGTGCCCGGAGCGTGACAATGTCCAACTATATACTTTTCGATTGAAATTCAGTATTTTTCCTATGGCATTTTTCTTGTCACAAGTCGGCAGCCCTCTGAACTAAATCTCTGTGTAATGTTACAAAACTATCTGCTTATAGCGATACGCAACCTTCAGCGACAACTCTCCTACTCGCTCATCAACATTGTTGGCTTTGCCATAGGTATTGCCTGCAGCCTTGTCATCTTCATGTATATCTATGGCGAATGGAGTTACGACCGCCATTATACACATGCCGACCGCATTTACAAAGTAGGTATCTCATTCTTTAACATGGGCGGATTTGGCGTAGGGCCTGAAGCATTGGGAGAATACCTTCCAAAAGAATTTGAAGGCGTTGAAGCCTTTACACGGGTATCCAGTAATAACGATGAACTGGTTTCGCGAAACGATCAGTCATTCTACGACCTGGTATACTATACCGACTCCGCGTTCTTTACAGTGTTCTCGTATAAATTTATTCAGGGCAATCCGCACACGGCACTGCGCAACCCGGCCAGCGTTGTTATCACAGAAAGTGTTGCCAGAAAATATTTTCACGACACCGATGCACTCGGTAAAACAATTGCCCTTGGCAAGGACAAAAAAGTTTATACGGTTACCGGCATTGTAAAAGATGACAAGCGAAGTTCGCAATTAAAATCATTGATATGGGCATCCAATGAAGACCTCCTGAAACACGAGTCCAATTGGGCATCGGCATCGATGTACAACTATATATTACTGAAAGAAAATAACAATCTACAGGATCTTGAGCAGGCACTCGACCGTCTGTTGGAGAAAGAAGTATATACCCACGCAGTTGGTGTACCGGAAAACATTTCGTTCGAAGCCTACAAAGAACATCCCAACGCGGTGAAGTTTTATACCCACGCACTTACCGATGTACACCTGCAATCCAAACTCAATTTCGAAATTTCGCCTGCAGGCAATGAAGCGAACCTGTATATATTCGGAGCCATCTCTATTTTCATTCTGATACTGGCCTCTGTAAATTTTGTAAACCTTACTACAGCACGCGCTGCAAGACGCGCCAAAGAAGTTGGTATACGCAAAGTAGTGGGTTCAACCCGAAATAAACTCATATCGCAGTTTTTACTGGAGTCTGTTATTATGACTACTGTAGCTACGTTGCTTTCGCTGGCACTGGCGCAGCTATCGCTGAATGTATTCCAGTTCATTACCGGAGAAACTCTTCTGAATACATTGATGTTTGATTACTGGAATATAGCTATACTCTTTGCGTTTGCACTGCTGGTTGGTATACTCTCCGGTATATATCCTGCGCTATACCTTACTTCCTTTAAACCGGTTAAAGTTCTGAAAGGAAATGTATCGGGTGGCAGTGGTGGTTTTCGGAATACACTTGTTATTGTTCAGTTCTCTGTCTCGATGGGACTGATGATCTGTGCTGCCGTTGTTATGAGACAAATGGATTTCATGCAGACAAAAGATCTGGGCTTTAACCAGGAAAGTGTTGTTACCATTGATAGAATTTCAACGTTAGGATCAGGCACCGAAGCATTTAAAAATATACTGGCACAACAGGCAGAAGTTACAACCGTAAGCCTGCACAGTGGAGAGCCCGGCACAAAAGCGGTTATATCTTTCTCTACCTATCAGACACCGCAGATGCCTGGTGCCGTTACGCTGAATACCTATATGGCAGACCCGCACTATCTGAGTCTCATGGGTTTTCAGTTGATACAGGGAAGAGATTTCAATAGCGAAAATGCTTCAGACTCGGCTGCGATCATTCTGAATGAAGCCGCAGTCGCAGAGCTCGGACTTAAAAATCCCATTGGCGCGGTTATCAACAAAGAGCTGCATGTTATTGGTGTTGTGCGTGATTTCCATTGGGAAACGTTGCGTACCTCGATCGCACCAACCGTTATACGACCGGGTAAAGATTATGTTCAAATGGGTTTTCGTCTGAAGAGTAATGCAAGTACATTTATAAAAAAAGCAGAGGCTGCCTGGAAACAGTTTGTGCCCAATGAACCTCTGCAATATCATTTCCTGGATGAAAATTTTGGACAGATACTGCAGAGAGAAAAAGTATTGAGCAAGGCTATAGGATTTTTTACAGCGCTGGCCATCTTTATATCATGCCTGGGGCTATACGGTCTTTCTGCCTATACGGCCGAGCAGCGCACCAAAGAAATAGGTATACGCAAAGTTTTAGGTGCTACTACATCGCACGTTGTCTCTATGCTGAACAAGAAGTTTGCACGCCTCATTCTTACTTCCGTGTTTATCGCGATTCCAGCTTCATGGTATATTATGTCGAAATGGATGGAAGGATTTGCATACAAAGCACAATTACCAGTATGGATATACCTTGCTCCCGTTGCCCTGGCGTTCAGCATTGCGTTGATCACGGTGAGTTTCCACTCGATAAAAGCAGCCCTTATTAACCCGGTTGATACGCTTAAATATGAATAGTACTTTCTTTATAACCGGTATTTGAGAACTACTATACAGGCACGATTGTTTTAGTAAAGCACTTGTTAACAATGGATACCTGTATGCAGGAAATCAGGAAGACACTTCACTTGCCTCTATCGAAAAGCCGGGTATATACCTTGTTTGTTGACCGCTTTGATGAATGGTGGCCGAAGGAATATACCTGGTCGCAAGACAAGCTGCACGAGATCAAACTGGATGCACGCGCCAATGGACCATGTTCGGAGATTGGACCGAACGGATTCCGGTGTGATTGGGGCACCATTGTTGAAATTGAACGGGACAACATGCTCTTACTGAAATGGCAGATCAGTCCGCAACGTGTACCGGTTCCCGATCCTGATAAAGCGAGTGAGGTATTGATTCAATTCCGGGAAGATGTACATGGCTCTACTACATTCATTCTACAGCACAGTAATTTTGAAAAGCATGGACACGGAGCGGAAGAATACATGAAGGCGATGAACGCAGAACATGGATGGGAATATATACTAAGCCGCTTTTCTGATTTTGTAACTCTCAATCGGTAAATACCGAATGCTTTCGGGTGTCAAACGTAACTTTCTCGTCTTGCCCTGCGTATGAGCAGAATACAAATAATCAAATCATGAAAATAAATTCCTGTATATACATAACAAACTCATCCATTTGCCAGGCAGCAGATTGTGATTGTTTGGTGTTTTACAGGGGATAACATATATACATATTCAGTATACTGATTAAAGCCCCGGACATTTACCGGGGCTTTTTTAGTATCAGGCAACGAGCAACATACAAGATATACCTCTTGGACGAGACATACAGAAACCATGATAACAAAATACAAGATCCACACGATCAACCATAATGAGATCATCGAAGTACAGGACAAATCGCTGGTCATTGACACGGCACATCAATTCCTGGAGCTGATGTTCAATCTGCCCTCTGACAGAGTCGTTTTCAGTAAAGAGAATTTCACCGAATCCTTTTTTGATCTGCGTAGCGGACTTGCAGGTGAGATCTTGCAAAAGGTTAGCAACCACGCTGCAAAGCTTGGCATTGTTGGCGACTTCTCAGTATACGAAAGCAAAAGCCTGCGCGATTTCATCTACGAGAGTAACAAATCGAACAACGTTGTATTTGTCAGCACTGTAGAAGATGCTTTGAATCGTTTAAGCCGATAAATTAGAATTGTGATTACGCACTAGATATACTCTGATTACCAGCCTTTAATCCATTCTATGGTGTAGCTGCTGCACGGATTATCAGCGAAGATATCCTGTCGTTCCAGGCAGATCCTACAAAACTGCTGTTCGTAGTAAAGGTAGTACTGCTTCCCGAAAAGTTATCGTTCACATATACAGTCACGGTATATCCTTTCGGTATCGTCAACGAGCTTATATCATTATCAAGAATGCCCATGGCATTCAATTGTGTTTTGGTGTAGCTGCCGGGTGCCAGTGCCGATGTATAGCCTCCATAGTTATAGTCTTTAAAGAAAAATGCTTTATCAAGATTGGACGCAAATTCCATCATCATCATACCGCTGAGTTGTGTCGAGTAATCGGTAACAGTACCGGCTGTTACATTCCAGTCTTTATTTACAAGCCAGTTGTTTTTGTTAATGGCAACCGTATTTACTTTCTGAGCTGTTGACTTCAGCGCATGTATATACCGATCTCGTGTGACGGCCGGTATATTTCCTTCGCGCGCGAGTTGGTCCAGGTATCGCAGAAATATACCTTTAAATAATCCGCCATCGCCATCACCGGTCTCATTTGCCCATAACACACCGTTGTATAAACGATTCGTCATGGCATACTCTGCGGTTTTTACGGCATCATCGAGGTATACCTGTTCACCGGTAACTTTATAGAGCTCGAGCCCGGCACCGATCCACGTACCAACGTTGTAAGAAAATATCCAGTCCTTATTGGTATGATTGGTAGAAGCATCGTAGCTGTCCCAAACCGCTCCGGTTACCGGATCGACCAGCGCACCTTTCATCCAGGTATATATATTCCGCGCGGTTTGCAAGTCCTGGGCATTTCCGTTAACGCGGTAGAGGCGCGTTGCAAAGATAATGGCGGGGCCGTTGGTACAGGCGTTGAATGAATAGGGTGCATCCTTATTCCACTGCAATGCTCCACCCTGTTCCGCATGTTGTCCTTTTTTCATATCCAGCCAAAGCGCCTGCAAGGCCGTCATGTACTCGGCATCATTTGTATTTTGATAGGTTCGTAAGCAGGCTATAGCGAGCCATGCCATATCATCATAGTAATGCGTGGGATATAGTCCTCCGTTTTTATCCTTAGTTCCCAGCAACAAATTTTTCATGCGTTGCTTGTATACATCGTTACGCGTACGCAGGTATGCATCGAGCAAAACGTCAACTCCGTGTGCCTGCCACCAGTAATTAAAGAACGCATTGCCAGCGTTATTGTGCAGGTAGTATTTACCGTCAGGCGATAAAAATGTTGTGTGCGTATTGGCTTGCAACGCATCGGCTACCGGTGTATACATTGCATGCTGCGGAAAACTCTCGTAACCAATCGTTATTAATAAAAGGAAACAGAACACATGCGAGTTATACCTCCGTTCGGTGCTTTTCTTTTTCTCCATAGAATGCTTATTTAAGACTTTCATCTTAAGACACGCCTGGGCGGTATATTCCTAAATACGCAGCAAAATATACTGACCGTTAACAGTCGTTCTATAAAGACAGAGGTTTGAGCGCTTCTGCATTGCTCCCGGGAAGAGTTTGATTCGGGTTTCTCACGGGCAACCCGCATTCAATAGATAAATCTGGCGCTGATGAACGTTAATACTTCATTAGTTTTACGGTTAACGCTGCTTCGTTTGGAGAAAGTATTTTTATAAAATATATACCAGGAGCGCGTCCTTCTAGATTTACTTTGTAAGTACCTGTTGCTATGCCTTGATGAATAAGGCGTCCATAAGCATCGGTAACAATAATATCGGCAGCATACTTTTTCGTGAATGCCAGTGTAGCCTCTCCGTTGGTTGGATTGGGAGACAGAGTTATGTTTTTTTCAATTCCATCACCGATCGCGGTTACCGTGTTAATGATCAGAATGCCGCTGGCTTGTCCTTCGTAATTATCATCTTGTACGGTGGCCGTAACGGTATATTCACCGGCTGCGCTCGGAACAGCAGACGAACCGTTGTAGCGGATATCAACGGCCAGATCAGCCGGATGGGTTGAAACAACGATCGGTTTCGGTTCACCGCTAAAGGAATGCTCCAGTGCGGATAGGCTTACCGTTGCAGCTAGCTTCGATGCTGAGATTTCTTTTACCAGCGAATGTACTCGATCACCTTCACCGTGTAAATGCACAGAAAAACTTACATGGCACCTGCGGACAGCACTGTCTCATCCATTCCGGAATAGGACATGCTAAACCTTCTGCAATGATAGCTTCGCACAACGGTGTATATACACGTCTAAACGTTTATCATGAAAACCATCAAAAAATAATGAAAAATGCCATCACAGGATTAATCAGGAACACCAGGTGTCTCAAGACTTCCTGTCCCAAAGGTATATTTCACAAAACTATATAACTTCTGTTACTTCCAGCCATCCGTACGGAAAGGCGATGCAGGAAGTCCTTCCTTGTTATACAGATTCGCGTCATCGGGGTTATTTCCCCAGGCATAGCGAACGGCTACAGGGTTCTTTATAGCAGGGTGGTATACAATAACTTTGTTGTCTTCAATGTACGCCTTAGCCCACACAAATTTCTGATCCTCTCCTGCTATAGCAAAAGCCTTGAGGTATCCATACTTGTCTTTTACCTGTAACCCACTGCCTGTATTATCGAAAGTAAGCACCAGTTTATTATCAACCTTTTGCATGGATTTATAGACCGGTCCTGAATACACAACGTTCTGGTTATACGCCACTTTAAGTGCTGACAGCGCAAGTCTCAATCCGACATCCTGCTTGTTCCGCGGATGTATATCATTAGCTTCTCCTATATCAATGATCACGGCTTGCCCGGTGGAAGGAAGTGATAATGTCATACTTTGCGTTTCGCGAAGCGCAGCCCAGTCGCTTGAAACCGGAAGTGAATCAGGAGCCATAAAGTTAGCAAGCTGCACCCAGAAGAACGGGAACTGCTGATTCCACTTCGTGCGCCAGTTACTGATCAACTCCGGAAACAGTTTTTGATATTTACCTGCTTCACCGGTATTGGATTCTCCCTGATACCAGATCACACCTTTGATCGGCATCGGTATAATGGGTGCGATCATCGCGTTGTAGAGCTGGGAAGGATATGCGTTCGGTCCGGCAGACTGAAGTCCGTATTCTGTATTGAGTACAGAAATTTTATACTGCCACTCACCGGTAAGATCAATACGTTTATTGTTTACATCCAGGTATAATTTATCCGGGGCGCCATATATACCGCCACCACCGGCACCATCGTATACACGAACCACCAATACATTTTTTCCGGGCTGCAGTATATTGCCTGCTATAGCATAATGGCGATCAATGTTCCAGCCGTTCATGCCACCTACCTGTTTGCCGTTCACGTATGTCTCATCGGCATCATCAATCGGCCCCAGGTGAAGCGTTGTGCTCTTTCCTATATCTTCAGCACTTACAGTAAATTCTTTTCGAAACCAGACTACACCATCGGCATTTCCAATCTCGGTTTGCTCCCATAGTTTTGGTAAGGTAATCTTCTTCCAGCCATCCGCTGTATTCGCATCGTACCATTTCTCCAGTTTACCTTTTTCATTCGCGATAGCTTCGGAGAATTTGCGTTGCTTCTCAGGCATCTCTTTGGCGGCTTCGCGAAGCGTTGCTATATCCAGTTTTCTGTATTCATCTTTACCGGCCATCACATCCCAACTCATCCACGTCTGGATGTTGGTTCCGCCCCATGAACTGTTAACAAGACCTATAGGTATATTTAGATCTGCATTCAACTTGCGTCCGAAGAAATAGGCTACGGCAGAAAAATCCCCTAGCGTGCTTGAATTACATTCGAGCCATTGTCCTCCGGTAAGATCTTTCTCTACATCAAAGCTCATTGCTTTCGGAACTGTGAACAACCGTATCTGCGGGTGATTAGCATTCGCGATCTCCTCTTTCGCATGGTTGGTATCTTTAATGGTCCACTCCATATTAGACTGTCCACTTCCAACCCATACATCACCGATGAGTATATTTCGAAGTGTAATGGTATTCTTTCCTTTGACAATCAGTTCGTATGGACCACCATGCGACATTGCCTTTAATGATAGTTTCCAGTTTCCGTTCTTGTCTGCTTTCGTCTTGGCCGTGGCACCGTTCAGGGTGACAGTAACAGACTCTGATGCTTTTGCCCAACCCCAAACCTGTATCGGTTGGTTGCGCTGCAACACCATATTATCTGAGAAGATCTTCGGCAGTATAACTTCTGCATGAAGTGAGCCGGAAATATAGACTAAACCAAAAACAACAAGCGTGCGTACGCTTGACAGGAATGAAATACGGATGTTCTTCACGTTCTGAAAAAGATTACTTGACAAATTTAGCGTGGTAGAAATTCGATGCGCTGGTGCCGTATACTACGTATAGTCCTGCGGACATACCTGTCATATCGATCTTTACCGGTCGCTGTGAAGGTACAACCTCTTTTTGAAAATGAACACGTCCTGACATATCAATTATATAAATAGTATTTAAAACTTCGGAGGACTCCACGGTTAACTCGGTATGTTGTATATTCTGGACAGCCTTGAAGTTTCGTTGCTTCTCTCCTTCTATACCGGTTACAAGATCACGAATACGAATCACCAGTCCACCTTCCGAAGACAGGCGAAAATTGAGTTTACTCTGGTTGTTAACGGTAACAACCTCCTGGGTATACGCTTTGGCATTGGTGTCCGATTGATCGTTATCACGCAATATCTCGGCCATCCGTTCTACACCATCAGGCAGAAACGCAAAATCAATTTCAATACTTCTTCCTTCATGATTCGTCATCGCGCCAACATACCATTCTTCGCCACGCTGCCGTGCTACTATTGCATACTCGCCCAGCTTTGCTTCGAGCGGAACCGTCTTGTCCCAGGTAGCAGGCACAGCCGATAAGAAACGCATAACGTTCTGATACTTCCTGTATTCGGTAGGCGAATCGCACAGGTAGCCCAGGGGTTGATCGAACACTACATACATGGCCAGCTCATGCGAGCGTGTGCCCATGGTATTGGGTATACCGGTGGGAATCGGAGTAAATTGCGAGCGGTGTACATTGCGCATGGAGCCCGGTGTATAATCCAACGGTCCGGCTAACATGCGGATGAATGGAAACTGTAAATGATAATCCGGGTTTGGTGTGTCGTCCCATTTGGCACACTCTGCTCCGCGCACAGCCTCTATATTTAGAATATTAGGATACGTTCGCTGCAAGCCTGTAGGTTTTCCGCAGCCATGAAAGAGAACAACAAGTTCCTGCTCTGCGCACGCTTTCGCTAACTGTTCAAACCAGTTGATGGCTACCTGGTCATCGCGCTCAATGAGATCAATCTTTACCCCGGCCGCACCCATGCTTTTAAACTGCGCGAGTCGCGAAGGATTAACGATCGGGAGATTGATGAAGTCCCACACAATTACTTTCACATTTTTACTCGCTGCGTACTGGCATACCTGTGTGGCATAGTTCATATTCCAGCCGGCGTCCATCGTGATATACTCCAGTTTGTTTTCAGCAGCAAAGTCGATATAGAATTTATATAGTTGAAGGCTGAGGTTATTGAGTCCCGAAGGGAAAAGAGTTGTTTCCAGGATAGCATCGTGCCACCACTCCCACGCAGATTTACCCGGCTTGATCCA
>DJFR01000279.1:49730-82353 GCA_002432545.1 Flammeovirgaceae bacterium UBA5867
AGCACGCGATGGTATGCATATACATCATCCGGATCAGAAACTGTCTTCGGATACTGCGCCCATTTACCTTTCACACCATTTGCTCCGTTACGCTCCAGGTACATACCGGGATAATCAAACAGATCAGCTTCCGCAACCACAAGACGTATACCGGCCTGATCATAAGAAAATAATGCAGGTGTAACCGAGAATTTACTGGTGGCTATATCTGCCAGCGAAGTATAGGTTGAGTAGGCACGCTCCCACGATCGCATGAGCGGATCAGCTTCAGGAAATACAACGCTGGGCACAGTAGTAAAATTAAAGGAAGCTTCTTCCGATTGGACATTTACTTCGCCCGCCATGGATGTAATAAAGCGATAGGCAACGCCCTCGTCATACGCACGGAAGATCAAGGCATATTGTCCTGTAAAATTTACAGTGAGTTCGTTGAAATGATCTGTCACCGTAGGAGATTTACCATAGGGGCGCGTGATGGTTTCGTTAACACTGCGAGTACTTGTCGATTGCACAGTCCCATTCTTGCCGGGCGATATACCATTGCTCAGTGTGAGTGATATTGCCGATGGCGCCACGAGCTGCTCATTTCGAAACACGACATCATATTTAATATCGGCACCAACCTGCACGTTGATCTTCAGCAAACCGCTGGGCGATGTTACCGTATATTCCTGTGCGTATACATTAGCGACATATATACCGCATATAATCATCAGCAGAAAACAAAAACATCTCTTTATATTCATAATTTTACGTTTAATCCATCAGGTCGCAATACCAAACCGGTATATAATTCTTTCTTCGTAGCGTTCGTCCGGATTCAGTATGGTGGAAGGGAAATCCGGATGATTAGGACTATCCGGAAAATACTGACACTCCAGGCATACACCTTCCAGCGGTTGATAGGATGTTGCATGATTGGTTTGTGATACACTCGTCAGAAAATCTCCGCTATATATCTGCACACCCGGATACGAAGTATATACTTTGAGTGAACGTCCGCTTTCCGGATCGGTCAGTGAACAGACTACAGTATCCCGTTGATTACGGTCCTTAAATATATAGTAGTGATTCAGTCCCTGTATGTCATCCGCTTTCACTATAATTTTATCGCTAAGTCCTGTCTCCTTTTCAAATGAATATTTACCAGCAGGTAAGATTTTCCCGGTGGGAATATACTGACGAGTCGTTTCGAGTACAGCAGCAGAATCGATTTGTAAACGGTGATCAAGAATGGTACGCTTACATGCCGAGAGATTGAAATACGCGTGATTGGTAAAATTCAGTACCGTTGTCTGGTCGGTTGTTGCTTCATAGTCAATCTGCAATTGCTGATCATCGTTCCAGCTATACGTTACTTTCAATTGGACATTGCCGGGAAACCCACCTTCATTGTCGGCACTAAAAATCGTAAATATTATACCCCGATCATGTATAGCATATTCAAATACCTGTGCATGAAATCCATGGTAGCCACCATGATTGGCATGATGACCATCGTTCGGATCAAGGGTATATACTTTACCTTTCAATATAAATTGTGCATTGCCAATACGATTGGCAAACCTGCCCACTGTACTACCGATATAACATAGATCGTGCAGGTATCCTTCCAGCGAAGGAAATCCCAACACTACATTTTCATGAACGCCCTTTGCATCCGGCACAACAACCGACACGAGTGTGGCTCCGTAGTTGGTTAGCTCTATATAAGCTCCTTGTGCATTGGTGAGACGAAACAAATAAACATCTTTACCGGCATGATTGCCCCAGGTTTTATATGTTATATAGTTCGTATGACGCTCGGCCATTGCTATAGTTTCCGGGACGTTATTTCCTGCACCTTCTCTCCGATCTTGATCTTTACCTTTTCAGGTTGTGTAGACGCAACACTATATTTGGTGATTACGCCATTCTTCCATTCGAAATCAACTATAAAATTACCACGGGCCTTTAGTCCTTTTACTTTACCGGAGCTTTTCCACGCATCCGGAATAGCCGGAATAAATTCGATATACCCGTCATGACTTTGCAGTAACATTTCGGCTATACCCGCAGTACCTCCGAAGTTACCATCAATCTGAAACGGAGGTCCTGCCGATAACATATTCGGATATATACCACCGCCACCACCGTAGTTGATGTTTGTATCTTTTGTAGGAAGTAACAACTCCTTCAGAAGTTTATAGGCGCGGTTGCCGTCATGCAGACGCGCCCAGAACAAAAGCTTATAGGCCTTTGACCATCCCGGACTATCGTCACCGCGTACTTCCAGTGTTTTTCTACAGGCTTCCGCGAGATCAGGCGTACGGTCGGGCGTGATGAGCGATGCAGGATATAGTCCATACAGATGCGAGATGTGCCGGTGTTTCTTATCCGCTTCCGGGTATTCTTCGAGCCACTCCATGAGTCTTCCATCGGAAGCAATTTGTCCTGCAGGGGGAAGCTTCTCTAATTTTGCACGAAGTGTCTCACGAAATGCCTGATCGGTATGGAGCAGTTCACTTGCTGTAATAACATTGGTAAACAGCTCGCGTGTAATCTGGTTATCGATCGTAGGCCCCATGCAGACACTTACATGTTTACCGTTCGGCATCACAAAAGAATTTTCAGGAGAAACAGATGGTGCTGTTACCAGCCAGTTGTTTTTAGGTTCGGCTATCAGTACGCTGCTATAGAATTGAGCAGAGCCCTTCAGTATAGGGTATATTTGCCGGAGGTACGCTATATCTTTTGTATACGCGTAGTGCTCCCACAAATTATTACACAACCAGCCCGAGCCCGAAGTAGTCGCTCCCCACGAGGCATCTTCACCCGGCTCGGTATAGCCCCATATATTGGTGATCACGTGTGCCACCCACCCTTCTGCGTTGTAGTAAGCTTTGGCTGTTCGCTCTCCTGATTTTACCATGCCTCCCACAAGATCGGCCAGGGGTAAATTCAGTTCTGAAAGATTGGACACTTCTACCGGCCAGTGATTCATCTGCACATTTACGTCAAGATGATAATCGCCATTCCACGGAGTTTGTACCTGGTTTGCCCAGAGACCTTGCAGGTTTGGCGGCAGCAATCCTGTACGCGTGCTGCTAATGGTAAGGTAACGCCCGAACTGGTAGAACAAAACCGGCATACCATTATCTGCTTCCGGATTCTTATAGAAAGCGACAAGTCGTTGATCCGTTGGTAACTTTTCATTCGCGCTGAGTCCCAGATCTACGAAAACACGATTGAACAATTTCTGATAGTTAGTGATGTGTTCTTTCTTTAGCGTGGTATAGGACTTACCAATGACGCCCTTCAATACTTCTGCATTCTTTTCCTGGAAAGCTACACCTCTGAAATCTGTAGCGGCCGCTATATATAGTATAATTTCGCTAGCACCTTTAACAACGATCGCCTTGTCTGTAAATGTTACCGTTCCATCTTTCACAACAGGTTTTACAACCACCTCATACCGCATACCTTTACCATCGGTGCCATTGTTGAGTTGTCCTGACATTTTCAGTACATCTTTATCCACCGCTGTTGTGAATCGCTCCGGACGATCCAGTGAAATGGTACCGGTAAGTGCACCTTTTTTGCTTGCAGTAAACTTCACAACATCTACATCGTCTGAAAAGCTGGTAAAATATTCGCGGGTATATGACACTCCGTTGATACTGAACGAAGCACTCGCCAGGGCATCGTGCAACGACAACGTCCGGGTATAGTCTGTAAATACAGGTTCGCGTGTATCCTGTCCGTTGTAATCAAAAGCCACTTCAAGGTTGCCCAGCACCTGGTAACAACCAAACGGTACGTTGGCACCGTTGCCTCTCCCCGAGCCTTCACGTTCGCATACAAAAGATTTGTTGATGAGTGTTTCGGCTTCGTCATTTTTACCCTGCAGCAGTAAACTTCTGATCGCGGGCAGATGTTCATGTGCGGTATATTTATTGGCATCCTGTGGTGCGCCAGACCAAAGTGTGATATCGTTCAGTACAATTTTCTCTTTATGAACGCCACCATCGGGCATCATCCCCAGGCGCCCGTTCCCCAAGGGCAGCGTCTCTTCCCAGATTGCTGCCGGTTTATCGTACCATAACTTAAGCGTCTGCGTATAGCCACACGTTGTATTTAGCAACGCTATACCGCTTACCAGGAATACTAAAAATCTCTGTTTCATTTTTTGCATGCAGATTCAGTTACGTTGATTGAAGTTGAGCTTACAACACGAGGCAAAAATTCTGCATTTTTAGGATAGATTGAAACAGGAATCATCGTCTGTGATAACGTTATTTTGTTAAATCAATGACGAATAATCTCGGTCTCAAATTGCTCCAGTGTTTTACCCTTTGTTTCCGGGGCAAACCTCAGCAGGATGAGAAAATATATAAAGCATACACCGGAGAAGAGAAAGAATGTCTGCGGTGCATCCAGGAGTTCAATTAGCACAGGAAAACCATAGGCCAATGCAAAACACGCAACCCACAGACTACACGTTGCCACGGACACAGCAATACCCCTGATCTTTGTTGGAAATATTTCAGAGATCAACACCCAGGTTACCGGGGCAAGTGTAGCAGCATACGTAGCAATGAAAGCCAGCACGAAGAAGGTAAGTATATATCCTTCAAAGAGATTAAAGTAATAACAAACGCCTACAAGTAACAACCACAACGCCATAAGCGATGAGCCGGCAAGCATCAGTTTTTTGCGTCCGAGTCTGTCTACGAGTTGCATCGCTACAAGGGTAAAGATGAGGTTGATGGCCCCGATCATGATTTGCTGAAAAAGCTGGTCTTCTACATTCATACCGGCTTTCTCAAAAATGATTGGTGCATAAAAGAATATAGCGTTTGCTCCGGAGATCTGCTGAAAGACTGCCATCGCGATTCCGAGTACCACGATAAATGTTATACCCGGACGAATCAGGTCTGCCAGTTTACCTTTTACATCGGTACTCATTTTTGTTTGAATGCTGCGAATCTCATCTTCAACTTCCTTCTCACTGCCATTCAGTTTTTGTAAGACAAGTCTCGCATCAGCAACGCGCTTTTTATTGATAAGCCACCGCGGACTTTCCGGCACCAGGAATACACTCACAAAAAATACAACCGCAGGTATAGCACCCGATGTAAACATCCAACGCCAGTTATTCTCGCTATCTGCTAAAAGATAGTTAGAGAGGTATGCGAGTAATATACCGATAACCACCGTGAGTTGGTTGACTGATACCATGCGCCCGCGTATCGCTGCAGGACTTACTTCGGCTATATATAGGGGCGACAACATAGACGCTGCGCCTACACCTATACCGGCAATGATGCGCCAGAAGATAAGCATGTTATAGCTACCGGCCCATCCCATAAAAACAGATGAGAGCATAAATATACCGGACGCAATGATCAATGGAAATTTTCTTCCGAAGCGGTCAGCGCAATACCCGGTGATGAGTGTTCCTATGATACAACCCACATATAGTGAACTACCAGTCCACCCGAGCTCTGCTTCCGTGAGATTATAATAAGGTTGTATAAATGGAATGGTACCTGAGAAAATGGCGATGTCGAATCCGAACAACAAACCACCAAAGGCAGCAATGAGACTGATTAATAGAATATAGGATTTATTCGCCATTCAGAAATCGTTTGTACAAATCTGTGATGAAAATTCAACCGTTTGAATGGAGAATTGAACGATTATGATGGATTTTTTTATGATTTCTCCGACACGAGACATAATTCACTTTTTCTATGTAAGACAAGGACTTGATCACTCCTTTTTATTTCGGTACTCCATGGGCGAAATGCCCATTATCTTAGTGAACAACCTTGAAAAATAGTAGGGATCTTCAATGCCTAATTTCAGCGCGATCTCATTTATACGAAGCGTGGTAAACAACAGGTACTGACAGGCACGCTGGATTTTTAAATGATTAAAGTAAATGATGGGTGAATACCCTGTCTTCTTTCTGAATATACTGGAGTAATGCGAAACAGACAGATTTACAGATGCAGCCAGTTCTTCCAGCGTTAACGGTTTATCGAGGTGTTCCTGCATATAGGTTATGGACAGATCGGCCTGATCTTTTTCTGCGTGTAGCCCGGACGTGAACTTGTCTGCAAAAGATAGCGATGCGAGGAAGTATTGAAAACTGATACTCGCGTACGTCAGGTTATCGAGACTATATCCGCCTTCGAGATTCTTATACATGGAATCAAAAACGCGAATACGTTCTTCGAGAAAGACTGTATAATTAACAAAGCTCTTTACCTGCCTTGATAACAAGGACGCAAAGTATATACTCTGTAATCCTTTAAAGTGCATCCAATATATAGTCCAGGGGTTCTCTTCATCAGCGCCATACTTGTGCGGCATGTTTGCCGGAATGACAAGGTAATGATTGGGCGTAACTTCAAATCTTCCTGCCGGAATTTCAAGCCAGCCTTTACCTTCTATGCAATAGATAAGAATACTCTGCGATATACCCGCGGGTCGTTCACGATAATGATACTGCGCTCGCGGATAGAAGCCAACGTCTGTTACAAACAAAGCGTTGATCGGTGCCGTATGATGGCACACCTCCAGTATCTTTTTCGGAAGTACGATGGCTTTCTGTCCTTCAAATCCTTCCTGTTTACGAATAGTACTCATACCATAACATTGTCCATCAAAAGCGAAAATTAGTCCATCGAAGCTAATTTCCAACCATTCTACTTTTACAAAAAACAATCGTTTTAATGGAAACCAATAGTCTTGTACAAGTTTGGGAAGAGAAAATTACTATTCCCACCTATGGGATCGGTAAACCAGAAAAAAATCCAATCTTTCTGGAGAACAGAGTCTACCAGGGTAGCAGTGGTGTGGTATATCCGCACCCGGTTATCGAGAAGATTCACGATGATAAAGAAGATAAAATATACCATGCCTTGTTCCTTGAGAATAGATACCTCAAGATCATGATCTTGCCGGAATTGGGCGGAAGAATCCAGATGGCGTATGACAAGGTCAGGAACCGGCACTTTATATACTATAACCAGGTGATCAAACCTGCACTTGTTGGACTTACCGGTCCGTGGGTCTCTGGTGGTATAGAATTCAACTGGCCGCAACATCACCGGCCGAGTACATTTGATCCAATAGACTATACCATTGAAGAACATAGTGACGGCAGTAAAACGGTATGGGTAAGTGAAGTTGAACGTATGTTCCGCACGAAAGGAATGGCGGGCTTCAGACTATACCCGGATAAAGCATACCTCGAGATCAACGCCAAGCTCTACAACCGAACTCCGTTTCCTCAAACATTTTTATGGTGGGCTAACCCGGCTGTTAAAGTAAATGATGATTACCAATCAGTATTTCCTCCGGATGTAAACGCTGTGTTCGATCATGGTAAACGCGATGTGTCGGAGTTTCCGATTGCGAAGGGAACTTACTATAAAGTTGACTACTCAAAAGGTGTAGATATATCGCGCTATAAAAATATACCGGTGCCCACCTCTTATATGGCCATCAAGTCCAAATATGATTTTATGGGTGGGTACGAACACGATACAAAGGGCGGATTGCTGCACGTTGCCAATCACTATGTATCGCCCGGCAAAAAACAATGGACGTGGGGTAAAGGTGAATTCGGTTTTGCATGGGACCGAAACCTTACGGATGAAGATGGTCCCTATATCGAATTGATGACGGGTGTATTTACCGACAATCAACCCGATTTCTCCTGGATACAGCCATTCGAGGAGCGAACATTTACGCAGTACTTCATGCCCTATAGCGAGCTGGGCGTAGTTAAGAATGCTACGAAAGATGCTTTTGTTAACCTTGAAATAACAGGCGCCACGATCGACATAAAACTATATACTACAGCAGCATACCAACGGGCGCGCGTTATTTTGTTGCATCATGACGAGGAGATCTGGTCAGACTATATTTCAATTTCCCCGGAGACTCCGTATAGCACTACAATTACAAAGGAACTAAAGCAGCCGGAGAAACTGAAGGTTTTGCTCGTGAGCGCAGCCGGAAATATACTTGTACACTATCAGCCGGAAGCCCGTGTCTCGAAAGATATACCTGCTGCCGCAAAGCCTGCGCTGGAGCCCCAAGCGATTGCAAGTATCGAACAACTATTTCTTACCGGACTACATATCGAGCAATATCGCCACGCAACATTCAAGGCTACCGATTATTACCAGGAGGCGCTGAGACGCGAGCCCGGTGATGTACGCTGTAACAATGCGATGGGACTATGGCTATTGAAGCGTGCCAAATTCAATGAAGCGGAGAAATACTTTAACAACGCTGTACAAACACTGACAGAGCGAAATCCGAATCCCTACGATGGTGAGCCGTATTTCAACCTGGGTTTATGCCTGAGTTATCTGGAACGTTACGATGAAGCTTTTGATGCATGGTATAAATGCACATGGAATGCAGCGTGGCAGGATGCAGCGTATTTAAACCTGGCCCGTATAGCCTGCCGGAAAAATAACCTTGAAGAAGCACTGGACCTGGTAACCAAATCCCTGAACCGGAATTATACCAGCCAGGTTGCCCGGCATCTGAAAACGATTATTCTGCGGAAGCTGAACCGTGTAGCCGAAGCGTTGCAATTGACGGAAGAGTCGCTGCAATTGGACAAGTTCAGCCTGGGATGTATATATGAAGAACACTTGCTATACCAGGCACTGTCTCAAAAAGAAAAGGCAGAAGAAAAATTGCAACAGGTACATAAAATTTCACGACAAAACGCTCACACTTATATTGAGTATGCATTGGATTACGCCCATGCCGGTTTCTACCCGGAAGCTGTCAGGTTACTTGCATGCGGTATAAATATACCGGAAGAGGTTTACCCGATGGTATACTATTTCCTCGGCTACGTTGAAGAGAAGAACGGTGATGCAAAAACTGCTCTGCAATATTACCAGCTGGCATCGAAGACCAACCCGGATTATTGCTTCCCGAACCGCATCGAAGAAGCAATTGCTTTGCAGACTGCTATAGCACGCAATCCTGACGATGCAAAGGCACCATACTACCTGGGCAACTTCTGGTATGCAAACCGACAATATACTGAAGCTATTACTGTCTGGGAACTGTCCAGATCGCTTGATCCCTTCTTCCCTACCGTGCATCGAAATCTGGCGTTGGCTTACCATAATAAACGCTCCGATCCTTCTGCATCGCTGCAAAGCCTGGAGAAAGCATTTTCGCTTGACACAACGGATGCACGTGTATTGATGGAACTCGATCAGCTCTATAAAAAACTTAATAAGCCACACTCCGAACGTCTTGCTTTACTGGAGCAATATATAGCCCTAACAGAAAGCCGCAATGATTTATACCTGGAGAGGATTACACTATATAATTTACTGGGCAATCACGCAAAAGCACTGACGCTCATTTCTTCGCGCAAGTTTCATCCCTGGGAAGGTGGTGAAGGAAAAGTTGTAGGACAATACCTGGTGTGTCTCCTGGAGTTGGCAAAAGCTGCTCTTGCAGAGGGACAGGCTAAACAGGCTCTGAATTATCTTGAGCGCGCACAAACCTATCCGCACAACCTGGGAGAAGGAAAGCTCTATGGCGCGCAGGAGAATGATATATTCTACCTGACAGGCTGTGCACTGCAATTGGCCGGAAATATGGTTGACGCCAAAGTATACTTTGAAAAAGCAACGGTAGGGCTAAGCGAACCTGCGCAGGCCATCTACTACAACGATCAGCAGCCTGACAAAATCTTCTACCAGGGACTTGCCTGGAACAAATTAGGATATCCGGAAAAAGCAGAAGCAATCTTCAACCGACTTATTTCCTTTGGCGAACAGCATCTGCATGACACAATCAAGATCGATTACTTTGCAGTATCACTTCCTGATCTGCTGGTGTTTGATCAGGATCTCAACCTGCGAAATCAAATCCATTGTCATTACCTGGTGGCACTCGGGTACCTCGGGCTGAATCATGATCACCTGCAAAAGGCTGAGGAGAATTTTGATTTTGTTCTGACGCATGACGTGAACCACCTGGGCGCTGTCGTTCACAGAAATATGATTACACAACCATCGCTGGTGGTTTCTTAAAAAAAAATCGTGTAGTTAGTGAGTATATAGAGAGGTAACCGTTCGTGGTTGCCTCTTTCTTTTTTGTACTATATACTTCGTGTTGAATTGCGAATTAAAAGCTCAGTAGGCAACGTTTTTGTAACAGGTTCCAGGTCATCCTTACCTTCCATCTGTTCGAGAAACAACGCAGCGGCTACACGTCCAATCTCATCTGCGGGTTGTGATACGGTAGTTAACGAAGGTTCTATAAATTGTGACACGGGTTCATTGGTAAATCCGATAATCGATATAGCATCTGGTATGCGAATGTTTCGCTGCTTCAGAATCTGCATGACTTGCACAGCTACGGGGTCGTTGAGACACAGAATGGCATCCGGTCTTTTACTGCCTGACAGAAGTTTATCGATTGCTGCAACCACATCACTTTTTAAATCATGACAATGAAATATAAACTCGCTATCAACGGGTATAGCATTTCGCTTCAGGACATCGGTATATCCTTTTAGTCTCTGATTGCTGATATAGAGGTGCTCCGGCCCACCGATATAAGCTATACTTCTGCAACCTGTCTGCACCAGGTACTCGGTTGCCTTAGACGCGCCATCACGATCATCTACAATCACTTTATTGGCGTGTACCGACTCCGTCACGCGATCGAACAACACCACCGGTATTCGTTTATCAAGCAATGTCTGCAAATGATCATACGAATCTGTTTCACTGGACAACGAGATCAGAAGTCCATCGACACGATTCGCTACCAGCATTTGAATATTGGCCTGCTCAATCGCTAAGGACTCCAGAGACTGGCAGATCATCACACCATAATTATGCATGGCCGCATACTCTTGTATACCGCTGATTACCGAAGAGAAAAAGTGAAGGTTGATCTGCGGCACAACAACGCCCAGGGTATTGGTCTTTTTAATCCGAAGATTCTGTGCAACACGATTGGGTTGATAGTGCAGTTTCTCTGCCAGCTCCAATACATGTTTCTTTTTCTCCGGATCTACATTGGAAGCATTACGCAATGCCCGCGACACTGTAGAGATGGAAACACCAAGCTTTAACGCTAAATCCCGAATCGTTACCTGTGCATTCTTCATATCATCTTCCAATCAACTTTACACGAGCTATATATTGAGACATCCTGATTTGATGCCGCTATGGCAGCATACTAAAAAGTAAGCACTACCGGACCGAAACCCGATAGTGCTATACGACTAACCCCGAAATTATTCCTTTACCACTTTAAAAATCCGGGTGTTGCCTTCTGCGTTTACAACCGAGATAAAGTATATACCTTTTGCGTAAGCGGATAGTCTGACTTCATACTCTTTGCCCTTGATGTTTTTCTTTTCCAACAACACATCTCCGCTTGAAGTTATCAGCCGGAATGAACGGATCGCTTTCTCGTTTCGGATCTTTACTACATCATTGGTTGGATTGGGATAGAGCACCGTAGTATCGTTACCGGCTTCCTGCTCAGAAGACGTAACAGTGCCGGCTGTAAATCTGAATATAGAAGCGTCCCTTGAAGGCATTGTAATCTTTAGTGAAGACCCCGTCAGTGCCTGCGGCATATTTCTGAATAGCTCACGTATGGTATAATCGCCACCTGGTATACCCAATCTGCTCAAGCTAAGATCCATTGTCTTTTGTTCGCCATAGTTAATCACCGCTACGTAGTATACATCCCCGATTTTATTTACGAACGTTTCGCTTGCACTTTGGGCAGCATTGCCTTCTACAGGTGTAAAAGCTATACCATTTTTCGCGATGGCCAGTATATCTTCCTTCTGCAATAAATCTTTTGCACGATCTGTCCATTGTCCGGTTGCAGAGAAATCATCACCGGTAAACAGCGTCCCGTTAATCACTCCGGATGTCAGGCGGGCACGGTTCTCCCCGAGTGTCTTGTTACTGAATACCAGGTGATCGGCATCTATAAAATTATAGATGTGTGTCTGCCACCAGCCATAAGTTGTGCTGTTCAGGGTATATTCCGTTGCACCTATATCAGAGTATGCATCGCAGGCAATTCTGCGCGAATGTGCATACCGACCCGTGGCCAGGCTCGGAGATATAGCTACATATACCAGCATCTTGCTGTCAAGCTTATCAATCAGGTATTCCATTCCCTTGCGAAAGGCCTGCATACCGGTTGTTACTGTCGGATCGTAAAAGTCATCACCTTCAATGGCAGCATGTCCAATGAAATCGATCTTGATCATTTCAAAACCACACGACTTGAATTTATTGATGAGTAAATCGATACGCTTTTGTGTAGCGGGGTGTGTCGGGTCCATGGCACGCGCACCGTCCAGGTCATGATACGCACCGTTTACTTTTGTCCATACATCCTGGTAATTATAAGCACCGTTAGTACCTTCTACCGATCGGTTTGATTTTCCCCAATCAACAAATGGCGCCCAATATATACCGGGCTTCAATCCGCGTTCCTTGCAATAATTTACAAAGGCGATCAATTGTGTAAAGTCACCTTCAATACCGCCACTCACCAGGTTGTCCCAATACGAATCGAGATCGATATAGGCTGTCTCACCATTCTTGAATTCAGGCAAACTCGATGCAAAAAACTGCGCCACCGCTTTTGCTTTATCCAGATTCAACTTATCCTGTATGGCACCCCAGCTGTTCCATCCGAAAGGCACCGGGTTCTGCCAGTCAAATATATACCGTGGTTCTGCGATGGCGTTGGCTTTACCATAGTCATCCATCCCGGTACGCCAGTCGTCATATATACCTATAAATACTTTAGGCGATTTAACAGAGTCACCGGCAAGCGTACCGTGTGGTATCCCATCGCGTGTTACGTTCTTATCCGAATAACCGCCCCAAACCGCTAACTCACTTAGCAAATTATTTGTACCGGTTGTACGGATACCAGTTTTCCAAACCATGTGCTCCACCGAACCAACTACCAGTCCGGTACGACTGTTATTCTCATAGTATGCTGTTACTTCCGAGCTCGTGCTGGTAAGTGTAGAGCTTAATGATTTGGATTGATAGCGTATAAACGTATCGTTGTCGAACGGCACAAACAAAACACGATTATCATCCGTTACCTGTATATTTACCTGTTCCGATACCAGCGGCGCCATATAGTTTGTACTGATGTTAGCACCACGTACGATCACTTCTGTCAGCAGGTAATTTTTACCTTCATAGACAAAAAAGATCTGCTGCATAGCCGGTAAGCCTGCTCCTGTTAGTGTAACGATCATTTTCTTGCCGACACCAAATCCATCGGTTGTATCTTTTGTCACCACTGTGCGCGAAGTATAATTCTTACTGTTCAGCGTTACACCTCCGTTCATCACTACTGCGTACGCATTCGAGATGATTGCATTATCCTGAACCAGCACGCTGGCTGTACCGGTTTGCGTATTGTATACCAGTTTACTGTTCGTTCCGAATGTGAGCGTCTGCGCGATAAGTGGAGCCAATGGCAAAACAAATGCAACCACCAGTACAATCAGTCTTGTATATATATAGTTTCTTTTTTTCGGCTTCTGTCTTATTATCAACATTTTGATTTCATTTAGCAATTGACTATATCTATTTATTATTTTCAGGATACAGCTATCGCAGGACAGGCGTAACCTGCTATAGTTAAACTCGTCTGTGGCGTAATATCTAGCGCACTTCTTCGATCACCAGCACTACACTTTTTCTTCCATTGTTAACATCGGGATTGAAACCGACCTTCATCAGAAAATCTCCGGAATAGACCTGCTCCGGGTTAATAGACGATTGTGTACCGGGATATATATTCGTTTCGCGTATCCTGTAGCGCTTCGATGCATCCAAACCTTTCAGCTTCACCGGAAGTATACTACCCTCGCCATAGCGATTATTCACGAGGTAGCTGAACAGCACTGCGGTGCGCTTGTCGTTCTGAACATATAGCAGCGATGCTATACTTTGTTCTTTCGGATCGGCCACACGATACAGATCGCCATGCCAGATAACCGACTTAAGTGAATTGTAATTACGTATAGCTTCCTGGCAGAATTTGAGATCTTTTTCCGGCAAATCATGTACTACAATATCAAATCCAAGTTTACCCATCATGGCTACATCCACTCTGAACTTCAGAGGTTGTTTACCCCACTCCGTTACGTGATTAGATGTAGCTATAGCCGGGTAGAAATGAGAGTACTCCCACTGCATATAGATGCGCTCCAGCGGATCGGTGTTATCGCTTGGCCAAAACTCGGTAAAGTATTGCAACGCTGCATAGTCTACACGACCACCGCCACCTGAGCAAAGCATCATCGGTACTTGCGGATATTTAGCACGGATTCTCTCCAGTACTTTATAGAGTCCGCGTACGTAGTCAATATATAGGTGTGTCTGATTTTTAAGCGAAGCCGAGTATGCGTTATAGATCACAGCATTACAATCCCACTTGATATAGGCCAGTTCCGGATTTTTGGTAAATAAATCATCAACCACCTTGAATACAAAATCCTGTACAGCCGGATTAGTCAAGTCCAATACCAACTGATTCCGGAAATAATGTTCTTCTCTTTTGGGTTGTCTGATAACCCAGTCCGGATGTTTCTCATATAGCTCGCTCTTCGGATTTACCATTTCAGGTTCGATCCATATACCAAACTTTACCTGGTTGTTCTTAGCTTCCTTCACCAGTGATGTTATACCATTAGGAAGCTTTGATTTATTTTCATCCCAATCACCAAGACCGGCTGTATCGCCATTGCGTGGATATTTATTGGCAAACCAACCGTCATCCAGCAGGAAGAGATCAACACCCAGGTCTTTTGTATCCTTCAGCAATTTGAAAAGTTTTTGCTCATTGAAATCAAAGTAAGTAGCCTCCCAGTTGTTTAGCAGTGTAAGACGTGAACCTTCACCGTCCAGTATTTTATACTTGCGTGCCCAAGAATGCATTTTACGGCTCGCCTCTCCTTTACCATGATGAGACAGCAGGTATAAAAAAGCCGGTGTCCTAAATTCTTCCTTTGGCTTCAAAATATAGGGCGAAGCAAAGTTGTTGATGCCCGCGATGATACGGAGATTATCCTGCGGATCAAGTTCAATGTCCACTCTGAAATTTCCGCTCCACTCCAGACCACCATAAAGTACAGTACCTTCATCTTCGGTTGCCGGTTTATCCAGCGACACCATAAACACGGAGGGTTGAAACAGGTTTGCGCGTGTTCCTAATTTTGAATCGAGTGTTTTTATACCATGCGTGATCTTTGAGACTTCCGGTTGCATCTCCTTCGCCCAGTCGCCATGATACTGTGTAAGCCAGTAACTATCTGCTGTGAGATGTACTATACCGGACGCATACTTCTGCAAGGTTACATCCTTTTTCTCCTGGTGTGATATAACACTCCACTGCTCAATGATATCTTCCGCATGATACGTTTTAAAATATTGGACAACCTGAAAATCATATACCGGGTCTTTCAATACAATACTAAGGACAGAGATATTATCATTTACTTTTTCAGTCTTATGGCTTAGATAGCGCAGGTCGAGCGATGTATTCCCATCAGCATGAATAACGGTAATGGCTGGTTCCGCCAGATTTCTGGAACCCGAAGGTGCATACGATGCGCGCAGCAAATCTGTATAGTCACCGGTCTGTCGGTAAACACGGGGAGCACTTGCATATTCGTTATTGTTCAGCAGTTTTTCACCAAAGTATATAATATTCAAATTTTTCTTTTCGTCAGCCTGCAATACCAGGGCATTATTACTTGTCTCAAGAGGGATGGTAATAATTTGTGCCCGGGAGGAAGTCCCTGCCACAACAAAACAAAAAAGAATCAGACGTGTAAAGATGCTGAGGTGGTTTAAAGAAGAAATCATTTCAATAAGTATACTTGGTGATCAGATAATTTTTACGAATATATATTATTAATATGTACGAATGCACCGAAAAGTATAAAAGCGATGTGACGGCCACATCGCTTTTATGGAAATATTTATCTATAGCCTTCGTTCTGATCTTCCGGATTGATAAATTCATTCTGTTTGATCTCGGAATCAGGAATCGGATAACGCATGTGATAGCTCGCAATAGTACCCGAAGCTTTCGCCCATTTGTTACGCTCTCTCACGTATTCAACAAGTTTACCGGTACGAATCAGATCCATTCTCCTCCATCCTTCGAAGCCAAGCTCACGCATTCTTTCATCCATAATGCTCGTTCTGAAATCAGCTTGAGACATACCGGTTGGCCAGCTATATTCTTCAGCCTGCAATCCTGCGAACGCACGTTTTCTAACCGTGGTGTTTACAAGGTTAACAGCATCCGGAGTCTGTCCTGATTCGTTCATACATTCAGCCTTGCACAAGAGTATATCTGCCAAACGCAGGTAGTAAAGAAGACCACCGGAGTACCAGAAATTCTGAAGACCTTGCGTGCGTATATCTTCAAACTTACGCGTGTGGGGCTCAAGCTCATCCGCTTGTCCGGTCCAGGTTATCTGTGGCACTCTTCCGTCCGGTAACGTAAAGTCATAACGTATACTGGCTGTCTTGCGGGTATCGCCATCTTCCCATATACCGCCATCCGCTATATTCTTATAGTAATATTCGGTTGGCAGGGCGAGATCATAACCTCCGAAATATGTGTTGCCCTCAACATCGGCCACGGCTCTTGAACCAGCATGATGCTGCGCCATGTTGTTGTCAGGCCACATGTTTACAAACTGAAATGCATATATAGACTCACTGGAATTCTGGTTAAGCGTAGTATTAAACAAATCACCGTAATTATTAAGCAATGTATACTGTGGTATAGCCATATCGAAATATTCAATAGCCTTTGCATAGTTACGGAAACCAGATTCCTCCGGAGCATACATATATACTTTACCCAGCAATGCCTGCGCTGCACCTTTTGTGGGGATCTTCTTATCAGTTTGTGTCGGAGGTAAATATTGTACTGCCAGCTCGAGATCCTTGATGATAAACTCAAATACATCTGCTACCGGTTGTCTTGCTTCCTGCATGTTGTCCTGATCAACGATCGGTATAGGTCCCCAAAGCATGGCAAGTTCGAAGTTCAGGGTAGCGCGAATAAAGGCAGCCTGTGCTTTCAGTTCATTGGAGGTTGCATATTTAACAGCTTTCGCTGCTGCAGTAATTACCGGCCAGCGTTTGTTCCACTGCTCTGCCAGCGATGAGTTCGTAGAATTCAGTGCACCATCATACTTGTCCAATGCAGCCTGTACATTGTTCTCGTGTACCTGTTGTCCGCCCTGCTTGGCTTCATCTGTGCCGAGCGTAAACATAAACCCACCGCGATCCTGTTTGGTATTACGCCACTGGGTATATAAACCGGATACAAGCAGACGAATATTATCTTCATCACCAAAAACTTCTTCCTCTGTCAATTGCGTCTGTGGCTCTTCCACCAGAAAATCTGAACAGGATGATACCGCCAGCAATCCCAAAAGCAGTGTAGTATATAGCGTTATTTTTCTCATTGCCTTAAATTTTTGTTTGATGACCGGCACGGACGATATATTTTTATCTATACCGGTCGAATTGATTTTAGAAGCCCAGGTTCAGACCGAGTACAAACATTCTGGCAGTTGGATACCAGTCACCGTTTTCCGGATCGTAACCTTTATACTTCGTCCAGGTGGTAAGATTATTTCCGGTAGTATATACGCGCAGGTTTGTGATACCAACCCGGTTGATGATCGTCTTCGGAACATCATAAGCCAGCGTCAATGAAGCGAGTCTCAGGAAAGATGCATCCTGAATACCCCATGATGTCTCGCCTGCGCCATAATGAACCGATGCATCGTACGTAGCACGTGGTATATTTGTGTTGGTATGCTCCGGTGTCCAGCGATCGAGCATGTCTTCATGCGCGGCACTCATGCCGGTACCACTCATCAACCCTTCATAGTAACCGCTGATAGCTTTCGCGCCATACGAGTACGTAAATACAGCATTCAATGAAAGTCCTTTCCAGGATACCTGTGATGTAAAGCCTCCGTAGAATTTAGGATCTTTTTTACCAATGATCACCTTGTCGTTTTGATCGATCACACCATGTCCTTCTTCGCCTTCTGCCTGTTGATCTTTCGGAAGTATATCCCCGGGTCTTAATGTTTTACCAGATAAGTCGAGACTGTTGACATACTCCATATCATCTTCCTGGATAATGCGATCAAACTCCAGCATATAGATGGTATTAAGCGACTGTCCTAAGAAGAAGTTGCCTTCACGCTGAATCTCTGTTCCCGAGAAACCTCCATAGTTATAGATCGCATCTACGTTTCCGTATAGCTTGGTAATTTTGTTTTTATCTTTGGACAGGTTCGCTGTCACATTCCATTTCCAGTCCTGCGCATCTACCACCAAAGCATTTACCGAGAACTCTAAACCTTTATTCGTCATCTCACCTATATTTTCAATGGCCTGACTATAGCCGGTAAGCGGAGACAGTGAGCGTCTCATTAAAAGATTGGAGTTGTTGATGCTGAAATATTCTGCAGTGAACTGAACACGGTTTTCCAATACACCCAGATCTATACCTATATTTAACTGATCCTGTTTCTCCCACGTAAGACCTGGTGTACCCCGAAGACCGGTTGAATTCCATGATACATTTCCATTCGAGTATGCTGCGTTATACAGACTATAGAATGAATAGTCAGGAATGTTCTGGTTTCCGACACTGCCATAACCTGCACGCAGTTTTATAAGATTGAAGGTCTGCTGATCGGCCATAAAATCTTCAGCGGTAATATTCCATCCTAAAGCAACCGAAGGGAACAATCCCCACTTATGTCCTTCAGCAAAACGTGATGAACCATCGTAACGTGCTGTTACCGTGGCCAGATATTTACCATCGTATTCATAGTTAACACGACCGAAGAACGACATGAGTGACGATTGTGTAATGCTGGACCCCAGACTAAAATTAGCTTTGTCGAAAGCCGCGCCTAAATTGTTATAGCCGAAATCATCCGTTGGAAAATCGCGTGCGGTGAGATTTGAATATTTGAACTGATTACGACTCATGCTGGTACCTACCAATGCATTTACCAAATGACGGTCAAACTGTTTTTCGTAAGTAATCGAATTGTCCCATTGATAATTCAACACATGATCCAGGTTATGAATCGCTCTCCCTCTGAATGAATCGCGTATAGCCTGCTGAATATTGCTCGGAGTATATTCGTAGTATTCCTGGTCAATAAGGTCAATGGTAAAGTTGGTACGAAGCGTCAGGTTCTTCACCGGGTTAATGCTGATATAGTTTGAAGTAAAAATTCTGTTCTTCGATCTGTCTTTATCGATCGTCAGGGATTTGAAAGGGTTCTCCATATTCACATCCCAGTTGTTTCCCCACGCCAGTTTCAATGAATCGTGATAGAAAGGGAGCAGCGGGTTCGCACCACTTGCTACACCAAACACTTTACCGTCTACGAGATCATCTTCCGAACGTGTGAACGAAGTGTTGGTACCGATTTTCAACCACTTCTTCATATTCTGCTCGGCATTTATACGACCGGTATAGCGTTTATAGCCTGAGCTTTGTACAAGACCTTCCTGGTTTGCATAGCCAAAGCTTACATAATAATTTCCTTTATCGGTACCACCTGAAAAACTTAGTGAGTGGTTCTGCTGAAAAGCCGAGCGCGTAATCTCGTCTACCCAATCGTAGCTCCTGCCATTGGCGTAGGACTCTGTTTCATAGTCTGCAATGCGGCCTCCGGGTTGAGACAGGTAATTGATGAATTCCTGGCGTGTAGCCGTAGGGTTAGCATCAAAGAAATCTCTGCCGATCGATGAATCCTCAAAGGCAGCAATTCTCAGATCCAGTATATCTCTGGCACCCAAGGTCGGAGGTCTGTTCGCAAAATCCTGTACACCTACCCAGCCGTCATACGTTACTTTTCCTTCACCGCTTCTTCCTTTTTTGGTTGTGATAATTACCACACCGTTCGCACCACGCGAACCGTAAAGCGCTGTTGACGATGCATCTTTCAATACGTTGATCGATGCCACATCATTCAGGTTGATCATGTTGAAATCGCGCTCCATCACGATACCATCCACTACATATATAGGGCTCGCGCCAAATTGCATGGAGTTGTTACCGCGAACTTTAATCGTTGCATTTCCACCGGGCTCAGGATTGTTCTGTATAAATACACCGGCAGCACGTCCCTGCAGCGCTTCGTTAATGCTGGTTACAGGTCGTTCAGCCAACGTCTTTTCATTTACAGATACTACCGCACCCGTAAGATCTTTTTCTTTCAGGGATGCTCCCACCACAACCACCTCTTGCAGTGACTGTATATCCGGAGCCATCTGTATATCAATGACTGTGCGTGTATCAATTGTTATCTCTTGTGTTGCATACCCGATGAATGTGATCACCAGTAAACCACCTTCATGATCAGACGGAACGTTGAGTGAATAATTTCCATCCGCATCGGTTGTTGTACCAATGGCAGTACCTTTAATGAGTACGCTTACTCCGGGCAGAGGCGTGTTTGTCTCATCAACAATTCTTCCCGTGAGTATACGATCGGCAGCACTCGCTTCAGGTTCAACTTCGTCCTGTTTGCGAAGTACAATCTGGTTTTCAACAGCTTCAAAAAGTATACGGTGCGGTGACAGTAATTTTTGCAGCACCGTGCCGAGTGCATCGTTGTTTGCCTCGATACTTACCATCTTATGCACAGGAACAACTTCAGGGCTATAGATAAACCGGATGCCGGCTATTTCTTCCAACTTCGAAAGAAGAACCTGCATTTCCTGGTTCTTTACTTCGATCGAAATTTTCTTTTTCAATGCCTCCTGCCCTTTCGATTCCGTTGCAAGAGCAACACCTGTACACGTAACTATAATGAAAATTGGGACGATAGCTACTCTCATAATGAACAAGAATAATGGACGATGGACATGTAGTAATTTTTCCATATATTGGATTGTTTTTTTATTATTATTTAGTATTCCAGACTGGTGATGCGCCAACATCATCAGTCTTCTTTTTTCATAGGGTCGAGATCAATCATGTCATATCACATAGGGATTTAGGTGGTTTAGTTTTTACATCCGTTTCCTGTAATGGACACCTGATCATTTACTATGTCATACTTCACGCCAATGGAGCGACATATAAGATCGACTTTCGTGGTGAAAGGTTCATCTGTAAATGATGCAGTAACAGAGCATCCTTCTATATCTGCCTGTTCAAAATTTATCCGTACTCCATACGCTTTCGACAGGAGTGCAAATGCTTTGGACACAGGCGTGCTGTTAAATTTCAAATAGGTATCAGGAACGCTGGACTCTGCTATGGAGGAAGCATTGAGGCGTGTATGCTGTATCTGTTCCGCATCTCCCCTCCTGTATATTAGCTGTTCGTTTCGCGTGAGGATCGCATTTGGTTCGCCTTCCGCTATATTTCCGGAAGCACCCGGAGTAGAATATATAGATACGGTTCCGGATTTAACAACAACTTTTACCTGCTCATCCTGCTTATTGGTGCTTATCTCGAAACTTGTTCCCAATACTTTTGCAACAATATTTCCGGCATTCACATAAAAAGGTTTCTTCGGATTCTTGGTTACTTCGAAGAACGCAGTACCCTCCATATATACTTCGCGTGAATCTCCTGAAAATTCTTTCGGATACCGTATGGTACTGTTTTGAGACAGCAGCACAGAACTTTTATCCGGCAGGTTGATCAGCAACGCATCTTCGCTCTTATTAATACGCTCGATCATGAAATCATCCGCAGCTTCTGTTTGTGCCAGCGGATTGGTCTGATCATTCGTTCGTATACTACTATATATACCATACAAACCTATAGCCAGCATGATGGTAATAGAAGCAGCTATCGCATACCATCGTGGATGCCGTGTGTTTGCTTCCGGTTCAATACTTTCGGTTAGCGCAGGTTCTTCATCGTCTGGTATCTGCGCCAATATACTTTCAACTTCACGCTGTATTTCGAAATCGCTAATGGATTCATGCTGAACGGGATGTATAGCTAACACAATGGCCCTGGCTTCCTCAACCGCATCGCGCTTGATACTGTTTTCGAGCAGCCAGTTTCGCCAAACTATATCTTCTTCCCGTGTTGGATTTTTAACCCACGAACGGAAACGCTGGTCCTGAACAAAGTCTTCGGCAGAATAATGTCTATAATGATTCATGTAGTGTAATCGACAACTATAATTAGGTATAGACAACGATTGCAGAATTCTACTCTTCTTTTTTAAAAAATTTTCACACGAGCACGGTAATTTTCCGTTTCTAAAAAAAACGTTTGCAGAAAACGGTTGCATTATTTGTTTTTACATGAAAAAGACTGAATTTTAAAAAACCTTAACCTTTACGCTGAGCATTGGAATACATACTTTCACCGGAACAGGAAACTAAACTTTGGGATGAGTTCAGAGGTGGAACGAAGCTGAGTTTCGAGAAGCTGATGAAGATTCACTACCGGAGTTTGTTTACCTATGGTACCAAATTCACGAAGGACACCGAGTTTGTTAAAGACTGCCTGCAAGATCTTTTTCTTGAACTATGGAAGACACGCAAGTCTTTAAGCAGTACACTGTATGTAAAGTCTTATCTCTTCAAGAGTGTACGTAATAAAATTTGTCGTGAGCTCCATAAGAACAGATGGCATCTGCATGCACAGCCGATCGAAGACAATTATTACTTTGATGTAGAGTTCTCCATCGAACATCATCTTATTCGCGAACAAACACTGCGCGACACCGCGAGTAAATTTTCCGAACTACTCAATAAATTACCTAAGAGACAAAAGGAAATTATATACCTGCGCTTTTATCAAAATCTGGATGTGCCGGACATTGTACAGATCATGGAAATTAACTCCCAGTCGGTATATAATTTATTGCATAAGGCGCTGGCAAATTTGCGCGATCCGCTGCTGGCCAGGATTAACTTCTAACGATATATAGCCAACCCTATAGTAATTGCAACTCCGTAGCGGTTCTGATAAGCGCTGCTGCATTTTTTACATCCATTTTCTGCATCAGGTTTCTGCGATGGGTCTCAACGGTAAAAGGACTTACCATCAAATCTTTGGCTATATCTACACTCGTCTTCCCCTCGGCAATCATCTTCAGGATTTGCTTTTCGCGCTTGGTCAGTGGCGGTATAGCTTTGAGTTGTTGCGCGGAAGGCTTATTGATTATCCTTTTTATTTCTTCACTGAAGGCAACCTGGCCATCGAGTGCATGCAGTATACAGGTAATGATCTCGGATGCGGAAGCATTCTTCAAAATATAGCCGCAAGCTCCGTTCGCAAGCAATTGCATGACCAGGCTTCGGTCGTTATGATTACTGAAACCAAGTATATAGGTATCCGGCAGCAGAACCTTTATTTCGCGACACAGGTCTATACCATTCATATCCGGCAAAGTTATATCGAGTAACACAACATCGATGGGCTGACGACCACGCTTTACATCCTCTATAAAATCTTTGCCTGTATAATATTCGCGAATTGCTCTGATCGGCAAATCGTTAATTAGTATACGCTGCAACCCCTCAACCACCACCGGATGATCTTCTACAATCGCGATGGTTAGCGGCATTCTATCGTGTGACATCGAATTCTATATTTATCGTTGTTCCTTCTCCTTCCGCGGATGTTATATCAAGCTTCCCGTGCAGGTATTCCACCCGTCTGCGTACATTTCCCAAACCTATACCTTTGCTTTTAACGTTTGTAGCTATCGTAAATCCTTTTCCATTATCTTCCACTGTTATAAAAAACACATTCGCATTCTGACTGCACTGCACGAGAATTTCCGTAGCGTTTGCATGGCGTATCGCGTTGGTAAGTAATTCCTGTACCATGCGGTATATATTTACCTGCTTCTCCTGCGCCAATCGATTGTCCAGACCAAAGGATTCAAACGAAATGTGTATGGGTACGGATGCCATGGAGTCACACATATCTTTTAATGCAGGCTCAAGTCCCAGTTGCAGTAACGACTCGGGCATCATGTTGCGGGCAATCCTGCGAAGTTCATTGGAAGATATATCAAGCTGATCCTGCAGTGAAAGCAGATCTGCTTCACGACCGTCCGAGTGATTCGAAGCTATATGAGACAACCTCGTTTTGATGGCAGCAAGTCTCCCACCCAGTCCGTCATGGAGATCAATAGCAAGTCGTTTTCGTTCCTGCTCTTCACCCTGCATCAACGCCCGGGCTACCTGTATCTGTTGTTTCTGCTCAGTATCTTTTAGCTGCTGCTGATAATGTAATTCCGTTTGCCGCCCCAACTTCCTGCTATTGCGATATAGTATAATGGAGAATATGACGATGATACCTAAAAACAAACTAACAAGCACCAGCATCCAGTTTATCAGTTTTGTATTCCGGGATTCCAGCGTGGCCTTTTCAGTTTCGGCCTGAAGCGTAGCGATCTTCTTTTCATTTTCTGCATTTTTATACCGTGTCTCCAGTTCAATAATGTCCTTCTGAAGTTTATTCTCATACAAACTATCACTCAACACTATATATTGATCAGCCCAATGCAAGGCTTGTTCCGCATCACCCAACCGCGTATAGCAGGTATACAATTCCTTATAGTAAAGCTTCTTATCCTGTAAAAAGACCACAGGGCTTTTCAGCAGATCTTCCAGCACGACAATGGCTTTTCTATATTCTTTCAGGTTGGAAAGTGCTTTATACTTGGCGTACGTCACACGATTTAATGCATGCAAAGCACCGAGCTTCCCGGCAAATGCTATTCCTTTGTCAAAACTTTGAATAGCACGCACATGCTGTTTCTGTTTATCAAAATATATACCTTCGGCATAGTAAAAAACAAGATGCAGGTTTGAATTCGGAAACTGCAACAATACTCTACGTGCTTTATCAATAGCATGCCTCGCAGAATCATATTGTTCAAGGTATACATAATTCTCTCCGGCAATAATATAGGTTTCGATGAGCTCAACCAGATTAACAGGATTATCGGAACGTGATTTCTCCAGAGAAAGAATAGATTGCTCCAGGTACGATGATGCCTTGACACGTTGATTAGCGTTCATAAAAACAATTGCCATGGATTTATGTGCCTTACCCAACACGAACAGGTCCGCTGATTTTGATGCGAGTGTGGCCGCATGCGTAAAAGCATCCATGGCGCCTTTCTCATTTCCTTTTACCTGTTCAATAAGTCCATAGTTACTCCGAATGATACTTCGCAGGCGATATGCTTCCGGATGTGGGAACGCTGCGAGCATGGAATCGCTCTTCAATATATACTTCACAAGCTGATTAATATCCCGGAGCCCGTACCGAACGATGGCAGTATAGTAAGGGACAGCCGCCTTCAGAAACGGATACGATTCGCTGGCAGCAGCACCCTTCTTCAGGTAAATCCTGCTCTGTGTTGTATCGTTTATGCGTTTGTACAGCAACGACAATTTCAGAGCCGTATATGCCTGTATACTGTCATTGCCATTTTCAGCTTCCGCTTCCAATTGCGATATATACTCTGATTCATTGCCCAGGGAATAGGTAACCTGGGCTTGCGGTACAACGCTTACAAACATAATCAGGACAAGCAGTATCAATCGGTATACCATACAAATGCAGTGCTTTCAGTTTCAATAAGAAGGCGAAACGTCAAAGCTAAAAAATATAGCATGACCGCAAAAAAATGATTTTTCATATACTGGAAAACCAGTAGAAAAAGACCGTGACTTTATGTTATTGACCACCCCCGACACTGCCGATACCTTTGCCTGTACTTCTACATAATTTCTAATTAACAGTTAACAAACATGAATTTTACCATTATGAAAACAAGGATCTATAGTGTTGTAGCATTACTGGCACTTGCAACATGTTTTTGCGCCTGTGGCAGCGATGATGATGCAACTCCGGGCGGCAATGAAGAAATCGGCACATTTGCCGGCAACATCCAGATAACGGACGACCCACAGACCGAACTGGGATATATCCTGAATGCAAAAGTGAAAGTTACACGAAGCGGCAACAACGCAACGATAAAAATAACAGGCGATCCCAGCTTTGACCGTGAGTATAGCGGTACGTTCACAACTTTACAAACAAACAGCTATACCATCAAAATCGAAAAGCAAATCAAACCCACTGAAAAGATAGCAGGTGAGCAGATTGTAATTACGGATAATAAGCTTACCGTTGGTATTGATGTCGCGAATGATAATGTACTGGTAAGAACCAATCCCAACACCTCTGAGACAGTACAGATCTCCGGTAAACTTGAAATGATCGGAGCCGGTCTTCTGAAAGAATAAGTATATACGCATCTAAAATACAACACATAACAAAGGGACTCGCGAAGTCCCTTTGTTATTTACTGCTATACTCCCGGATGTCCGATCTTCTTCCGGGAAAGGATATAGTTGATGCGCTCCTGTTCGAGTGCAGTTCCTGAAATTGAATCGGCACGTTCGTGATAGGTAACGTTATACTGCGGTTCTATTGCACCACTCGCGGATGTCGCGATGTCTACCTGCTCAATCCATGCAATGCGTCCGCTGATCTGCCCGCCAAACCACAGCGGGTTTCCCTGTTGATGCCACGTTACTAATGTATAGTGTTCACCAACCTGGTGCATCGTAATACCTGTTTCGCGGACCTGCGTTGCCTGTTCATTTCCATATAATACAGAGATCGTCTGGCGCCTGTCGTTGAACCACGTGGTGATTACATGAAGATCTTTGCTCTCATACAAATCCTCTGGAGAAACCTGGAAGTTACTTTTTCTATCACATGCCTGCATATATAAAGATAATAATACCATCAGGAGGATATAGCTAATTTTATTTATACACATACACTGTCTTATTGCATTTTGGTTGGTATATCAAAAACAAATCCGTTGGCCGAAGCGAGCCGGTGACAGTTCATGCAGTCAACCTCAAAACTCACATCTTTCCCATACGGAATGAGCTGCGATGTATTGAACCGGGCAAAACCCCATCCTTCTGTTCGCTTAAATCGCTCGTCATCCCGTATCATGAACTGCACATTATTAAAGTCTCCGGGATATATATTCCCGTCTTCATCCTGCTCCCCTTCGTCCCAGACTACCTTAACAATAACAGCACCGTTCGGCCACGGATTTATATTTCCTTCCTGTATCGCTTTAACAGCAATATCATTTCCGTAGATTATCCGCATCGTTCCATTATCAAAACGATTTGTAGCTACAATAACTTTCCACGTTAAATAATCGCTGAAGTATTGTATTCCGTTCGGAGATTCTTTCGAAGTATGCACAACTACCGGTTTTAGCATTTGCTTTTTGGGCTGAGCAGAACTCACATTGGTTATCGTTACAATATAATTTTTCAGCACCTTCAATTCACGTTCCGAAAGTTTAGCTGACGGATGCAACAGCGTATAGTCTCTCCGTGGCATCTTGCCCTGCTCGATCATATTTACGGCATACCATACTTTGGACCGCTGGTCAGCAGCCGACAAACTATCCCAATGTGAAAAGTTGAGATGTCGTCTTGCTTCAAGAACATCGGAAGATATCTTCCACGATAGTGGAGCAACCTGATGATACCATTCCAGTTTGGTATTGTTCGAATGACAATCGTAGCAGGCATGTTTAAATATGCGTTGTACAGAATCTGGCCCGTCAAACTCACCGGTAGAGGGCGGATTAGTAAGCGGTGGTGTGAGGGCTGTCAGAATCCATACAGCCACCACACTGATTAGCAAAATTACCACCACTCTCTTTTTCTCAACGAAGAAATACATAGCGATTATTATGATCTTGAAACCTGCAAATAACCTTAGGGTATAGCTGTCTTTGCTGCGCTATCAATGATGTCAGCAACTTCTTTCGCACGTGAAATAAAAAGTAAGTGACTTCCTTTTATCTCGAATACTCTACCACCACTTCGCTTGCCCATGAATTGCTGCAGCGCTACCGGGAGAGAATGATCTTCCCGGGCAACAATGTGCCACGATGGTTTCATCTTCCATGCAATTTGCTGAAACGGATATTGAAAAGCCGAGACTGCTACAGGTACCTGCGCGTCAGCCAGAAACGCGGCCTCTTCTTTCGGAAGATCGGCACAAAAGCCAGCATGAAATTTTTCTTTATCATACCACGAAAATCCATCAACCGGAGGTAATATACCTGACAACGGATCGACAGGATATGCATGAAGCAGTTGTCCTAATGTTTCATCCTTGTCGGGTGAAAATGCTGCTACATATACCAGGCCTGCTACATTAGGAGCGTTGCCAATCTCGGTAATGATAGCGCCTCCGTAAGAATGGCCCACCAGTAAAACTTTACCATTTTGCCGATCGAGTACCCGCCTGGTGGCAGCTATATCTTCTGCTATACCGGTGTTGGGATTACCAACGATGCTGACGTTATATCCTTTCGCTTTCAAAATGATATATACTTTATGCCAGCCCGATCCGTCTGCAAATGCACCGTGTACCAGTACTATATTCCTTACCTGGGCGTGTACTGCTATACTGCAGGCAAATACGACAACCAGGATCATGAAACTATACTTCTTCATCGCTATATATTGATTCGTTTGTCCAATCAGAAATTATTCACCACGTTGATAGCAACGTTGATATTACCGCGTGTCGCTTTAGAGTAAGGGCAAGTCTGGTGGGCTTCGTTTACAAGAGTATTTGCCACTTCCGGTGAAACTCCCGGTATTGTTACATTCAGACGAGCTTGCAGGAAATAACCTCCTTCGCTGTTACACAGATCCACCTCTGCATCTACGGTCTCATTACCGGTGAGTTTAACACTGAATTTACCTGCAGCAAATCGGATCGCTCCCAGGAAACATGCTGACCATCCCGCGGCAAATAATTGCTCCGGATTCGTACCGCTTCCGGAACTGCCGGGTGACGAAAGTTTTACATCGAGTTTACCGTCTGAGCTTTTAGCGGCACCATCTCTCCCACCGGTGGTATGCGTCTTTCCGGTATACAATACCTTTTCCACTTTTGTAATAGCAATGTGTTCAAATGCTTTTGTTGCCTGTGCTGATGTTTGATTGAATTCCATGACTTTGTTGTTTAAATGTGGTTCAAATGTATAGCGACAAGGGTACTGCTTTCAATGTACATCCGGGTGAAGTGGACGAAAAGGTATCCCGACTAGACATTCCGTAGGTGGAAGCCAAAGCTCTGCACAGAATCATATTCGGTTGAATCGTTTACAGATGACACCAAGTCCGCATAGCAGAATTTACTATATCAATATATTGAACAAGCGATATGCCCGATTCAGGTACGTGTTTGCCGGTATGACCCGGTTATTCATTCTATAGTGCAAGACATGCAGGTAATTTTGGATCAAATCATTTTTAACAATTAATGTCTTATTACGATGAAATCAATTGAAGTACTTGCAATGGCCGTTGGTATATGTATGGTCCTGATCGCCTCGGTCAGCGTTCGTTATGAAAAACGAGCAGGGCCAAAAACTACTGCGAATAAGAAAGGATTTGCTGTACTGGAATTATTTACCTCGGAAGGATGCTCGAGTTGTCCTCCGGCAGAAGCTGTGCTGGAAGAAATTCAACGCGAGTTCCGGGACCAGCCGGTATATATACTTGCCTTTCATGTAGACTACTGGAATCACCTCGGGTGGAAAGATCAATTTAGTCAGGCAGCGTTTACACAACGGCAACGTCAATATTCCCAGTCACTGGGTATAGGTTCGCTCTATACTCCGCAGCTGGTTATTAACGGAACAAAAGAGTTTGTAGGCTCAAACAAACGTGACATTGTGGATGAGATTAACGCTAACCTGAGTGCTACGCCCACGGATGCACTTACATTAAACTGCAATCTGAAAGACAACAAGCTCACGGTACAATACGATGGTACACTGCATCAGGAGCGCGCTGAACTTGTGCTGGCACTCGTACAAAAATCCGTGCAAAGCAACGTGAAGGCTGGTGAAAATTCAGGAAGACGACTGTCTCATATTCAAATCGTCAGAAACCTGGAGCGCTTTCCGTTTGAGCCTTCAAAACCTGTTACCATGAATGTACCGGCTGACTTCGATACGAAGAGCTGGGAATTAATCGGCTTTGTACAACGTAAAAACAATGGACGGACCGTGCTTGCCGGGCGTTTCGATTTCAATTCGAAGCGGTGAATTCACGAAGTAAATTGTCCGGTTCACGGTTAATATTGTCTACGCCAACGATCAGGAACTGTATATATTTGCGAATGATAAGTACTTTAACGGTTGCTTTATCAATATAACGTATGCCTCAAAAAACATTCAAGCTATCCAACAAAATAATCTGGTCGTCCTCGCTTTTACTGGGCATACTCTCTTCCGTTCCGAAAATAGCGGAACATCATTTTAATCCGTATGAAGCGCTGATCAACTCACTCATTACCTTTTTGTTCTCGCTCTTCATCTGGTATTACAATATATATACCTTGCCCAAGTATACATCGCGGGGCTCCGTAAGTGATTTTCCTTTTATGCGGCTCCTCAAGAGTTTACTGGTAGGTCTTGCTGTTATGTTTCTGCTGGCCTGTCTCCAGCAATATTTACTGACGCACCTGAGCTTTGGGCCGGTTATGCTCATGATTGAAGTACGCGGTATACTGATCAATCTTACCTTCTACATGTTCCTGCACCTGCTCTACCAGAGTTACCACAACCAGCAGGTAGCCATCGAGTTGGAGCGTACTAAATCAGACAATATCAGTGCACAGTACGAACTGATCAAACAACAGGTTAATCCTCACTTTCTCTTTAACAGTCTCAACACCCTTAAGTATATGGTAGAGAGTGAAGATGCAGGCAGTGTTAATTTCATTCTCAAGCTTTCTGATTTCTATCGCTTTACGTTGGAGAGCCGGAAGCTTGACCTGATCAGGTTGTCCAAAGAACTCGAAATACTGAATTCATATTTATTCCTGTTAAAGGCACGATTTGAAGAAGGCATTGTCCTGTCGGTTCGCATTGACGAAGCGCATCAGAATACATTCATTCCGCCCTTTACATTGCAACTGCTGGCAGAGAATTGTATCAAGCATAACGTGGTATCGCTGGATCGTCCGCTGGAGGTAAGAATATATTCTGATCAGCAATATATAGTTGTTGAGAATAACGTGCAGCCTAAAAAGACACCCGAGGCATCAACGGGGTTGGGGCTCGCCAACATTAACCAGCGTTATATACACCTGGAGGAAAAAGGAATTGAGATCATTGTCAATGATCGTTTATTTATTGTAAAACTTCCTATTATTCATGAAGATCATCATCATTGAAGACGAACTGAAGGCTGCTAAATCTTTAGCCGGCATGATTTCAAAAATAAGACCGGACGCAGAAGTTGTTGCGCACCTGCAAAGCGTTGAAAGTGCAGTCGAATATTTTTCGGCACACGAGCAGCCTGATCTTGTTTTTATGGATGTACAACTTTCCGATGGTTTGTGCTTCGAGATATTCAAGACTGTCAAGATCCGATGTCCCATTGTGTTCTGTACAGCCTTTGGAGAGTACGCAATGGATGCGATCAAAACCAATGGCATCGATTATCTTCTTAAGCCATTTTCAAAAGAGCAGTTGGAAGAAGCGTTTGAAAAAGTAGAAAGCTTCAAGAACTTCTTTCAGAAAAATGCGCAACCGGATATGTCTGCCTTTCTGAAAAAGATAGGACTGGAAGACAGCAAGAAGAACTTCCTGGTTTTTAAAAGTAACAAATATACCACGGTACCTACCGATCAGATTGCATACTTCTACATCAAACATGACCTGGTTACGATCGTAACATTTCAGTCGCAGGAGTATTCGCTTGACCAGTCGTTAGACCAGGTACAAAATTCTCTTTCAGCCAAACAGTTCTTTCGCCTGAACAGACAATACCTGATCAACTTCAGCGCAGTAAAAGAAGTTGAACATTACTTTGCTCGAAAATTATTCGTAAAGCTATCCATAGCTACGCCTGAGAAGTTACTGATTGGAAAGGAAAAGACAACCGCTTTCCTGCAGTGGCTGGAGGGACGCTAGGCGTTATCGGTTACATGTTAATCGTTAGCCGTTATTGGCTATTCGTTGCAGTGCGTATACATATCTCTTACTATAAATGAGGTATATATCCCTTCAGTTATAAGGATATATACCTCATTCACCAACCACGCGTCCCAACGTACATACCTACACACGTAAACACCTATCTATACATACTCTCGATCTTCTCCAGGTAGTCCTCGATGGGCATTGAATTGCGAAGCGCCATGAGGTCTTTTCCGGTTTGACCGATTATTGTCCGAAAGTTATTGTTTTCCCCACTGGCGAGTGNNGTTTGTTCGCTTAACTCGACACCTTCTCTTTGATTCATCAGTTGATTTACTTTATCAGAAAGAGCAGTATAATCTTTGATTTCCTCCGATGTATTCCAGACCATATTATCCTTGAAGCGATTCTCTTTCATACCACCCGGCTCGAGCAGATGCAGGGATATATTCAATGGTTTCAATTCGTAGTATAGCCCTTCCGTTAAACCCTCCAATGCAAATT
>DJFR01000200.1 GCA_002432545.1 Flammeovirgaceae bacterium UBA5867
TGCAGTTCGGAATCTAATTCAGACTACCATTACGACATCCCGGGCGTATGCTATGTAGAATATTTTCCTGTAGAACTTCGGAGTAGGTCATCCTTTTGCACTAATCCAATACGAAACGCTGCGGCATAAAAATTGGCTGCGCATACTGTAGTTGTTACAACATAACCGCGTATGCTATGGCCATGAACGAAACACTTTTAAAAGACAAACATCCGGCCCCGGTTGCAGAAGGGCAGAAGCTGCCGGTACAACTTATTGTGAATGGTAAAAATTTCCTGCTGCACCTGGAACCGTGGACGAGTGTACTCGATGTGCTACGGGAGCATCTGAATTTAACCGGCACAAAAAAAGGATGCGACCACGGACAGTGTGGTGCATGCACCGTGCTGGCAGAAGGTAAACGAATTGTATCCTGCCTCACACTGGCAGTGATGTACAATGGCGTGGAAATTACTACGATTGAAGGATTGGGAACAGCTGACAACCTGCACCCGCTGCAGCAGGCGTTCATCGATCATGATGCGTTTCAGTGTGGTTACTGTACACCGGGGCAGATCTGTTCTGCTGTTGGAATGATTCGCGAAGGACACGCCCAAACTCCGGATGATATACATGAACTTATGAGCGGTAATTTATGCCGGTGCGCTGCATATAATAATATATATGATGCTATTGAACAGGTAACGGAACAGCATCCTGATAAAAAAGATATATGAACCGCTTTACATTTACCAGCGCACATACTATAGATGAAGCGTTGCACGAAAATATACCCGGCAATGGAACCCGGTTTATAGCAGGAGGAACAAACCTCATCGATCTGATGCGTGCTGATGTTGAGCGACCGGATCACCTGATCGATATACGACACCTCGACCTGCAGACTATAACTGACACGGAAGATGGAGGCTTACGTCTCGGTGCCCTTGTAAAAAATGCAGATACAGCCTATGATGAGAAAGTACAAAGCCGATATCCACTGTTGGCGAAAGCTATACTGGCTGGTGCATCTCCTCAGTTACGCAATATGGCAACGAACGGAGGCAACCTGCTGCAGCGAACACGATGCTATTATTTTTATGATACAGCCACACCCTGTAACAAGCGTGTACCCGGACAAGGGTGTTCTGCTGTAGGAGGCTATAACCGTATGCATGCTATACTGGGTGCGAGCGATCATTGTATAGCAACGCATCCGTCTGATATGTGTGTAGCGCTGGCAGCACTGGAGGCACGCGTTGTCGTAATGGGTAAAGAAAGTAAACGTGTCATTCCATTTTCAGAATTCCATCGTTTACCAGGCGATCAGCCACACATCGATTCTGCTTTGCTTCCGGGAGAACTCATAACACACATCGAACTTCCTGCGAATGGATTTTCAAGTCATTACCAGTATATAAAACTTCGTGATCGCAGGTCGTATGCATTTGCATTAGTGTCTGTAGCAGTAGCCCTGACGTTGGAGGACAATGCTGTTAAAGACGTTCGCATTGCTTTAGGTGGTGTGGCGCATAAACCCTGGCGAAATACAGAAGCCGAAAATATACTCAAAGGCAAGGCAGCAGAAGAACTTAATTTCCGAAATGCAGCCGATATCATTTTGCAGGAAGCGAAAGGGTATACATATAATACTTTCAAGATTGAACTTGCCAGGCGCGCCATTGTTCGCGCATTGGCAGAGGCACGCGATCTGCAGGCACCCGAGCCTTTGAATTGCTATACCTACAATCGCCATCATCAACTTTAATTTTTTTTTATGACTGTAAGCATGACTGATACCTGGACAAACTATATCGGTAAACCTGTTAACCGAGTGGATGGTGTTGCTAAAGTTACCGGAACTGCGCGTTATACGGCAGAGTATAATGTGCAGGGACTCCTGTACGGGATGGTGATTTCAAGTCCGATTGCACGCGGTAAAATAATATCCATCGATACTTCGCTTGCCCTCGCAGTGCAGGGTGTAAAGAAGATATACTCGCACGAAAATGTAAAGGACATGCCCTGGTTTGATATCAGCTATAAAGATATGAACCTGCTACCGGGGTCGCCCTACAGACCGTTTTATAGCAATGAGATTCAATTCAGTCAGCAGCCCATTGCGTTAGTTATAGCAGAGAGTCTTGAACTGGCGCGCTATGCATCAACACTGGTGCGCATTCAATATGAAGAAGATGTATTTGAGACAAGTCTTGAGAAAAATATAGATAAAGCTTTTACTCCGAAAAAAGGTAAGGCTGGTTTCCAGAAACCAAAGTCGCGGGGCCGGGCTGACCGGGCATTGAAAAAAGCAGATGTAAAAGTTGAAGCCGATTACTACCACGGTGCCGAACATCACAATCCCATGGAAATGTTTGTCTCCATGGCGATCTATGAACCCGATGGTTCCCTAACTATATATGATAAGACACAGGGTGTGCTTAACAGTCAGAGCTATGTTGCACGTGTGTTTGATATCAAACATCGAAAGGTACGCGTACTCTCTCCCTATGTAGGTGGTGCTTTTGGATCGGGACTTCGCCCGCAGTACCAGCTTTTCATGGCGGTACTCGCAGCACTGGATCTTCAGCAACCGGTTCGCGTTTCATTGACGCGTCAACAGATGTTCTCATTTGGACACCGGCCCATCACGTGGCAGCGACTGGAGCTTGGCGCTTCACGCGAAGGTATGTTACAAGCCATCCGGCATTCGGCTATATCCGAGACATCGCGCTTTGAAAATTATACCGAGAATATTGTAAACTGGTCAGGCAGACTATATATGTGCGATCATGTAAAGCTTGACTATCAGTTGGTTCAGCTTGATGTAAATTCACCGCTCGATATGCGCGCGCCCGGTGCGGCCACGGGTTTACTGGCGCTGGAATGTGCGATGGATGAGCTTGCCTATACACTGGGTATAGATCCGCTGGAACTGCGCATGCGGAATTATACAGAACGCGATCCGGAAAAAGACCGGGCATTCTCCAGTAAAAACCTGATGGATTGTTACAAGCAGGGTGCTGAACACTTTGGTTGGGAGAAGCGATCATACAACGCCAGGTCTATGCGTAATGGAAAACATCTGATCGGCTGGGGCATGGCCTCCGGTATATGGGATGCGATGATGATGCCTGCACGGGCCGAGGCAATTATTACCGATGATGGCAAACTTACGGTGAGCAGCGCGACATCGGATATAGGAACCGGTACTTATACCATTATGACGCAGATTGCTGCGGAGACACTCGGTATTCCGCTTGAAGATGTAACATTCGCGCTGGGCGATAGTAAATTTGTATTTGCTCCGTACGAAGGAGGTTCTGCTACAGCAGCATCAGTAGGCACAGCAGTATGGAATGTATGTCATAAGCTGAAAGATGAGCTCTTCAGTCTTGCGAAGGATATAGAAGATTCTCCTGTGAAGAAATATAGTATAGATGACGTTGTATTTGCCAATGGTAAAATTGCCTGTAAAGACAATCTGGAGCAGTTTTTATTTATTGCTGATGTTATGCAGCGAACCCATACAAAATCAATTAAAAAGAAAAGTGCAGACCTCGCAGCGCTCATCAAACAAATGGGCTATTCGCGCAATACGCATTCAGCTGTTTTTGCAGAAGTAAAGGTAGATGAAGACTTAGGAATGATCAGCGTTACGCGTGTTGTCAGTGCGATTGCTGCCGGTAACATCATCAACCCGAAGACAGCCCGCAGCCAGATTATGGGCGCTGTGCTGTGGGGTATATCCATGGCGCTTCATGAAGAGTCGTTTCTTGACCATCAGTTTGGCCGGTTCATTAATCATGATTATGCAGAGTATCATATACCCGTTCATGCTGATACGCCCGAAATTGAAGTGATCTTTGTAAAAGAAGATGATCCGGTAGTTAATCCGTTGGGTATAAAAGGTATTGGTGAAATTGGTATTATAGGAGTTGCCGCAGCCGTGGCGAATGCAATCCACCATGCAACCGGTAAACGTGTTCGTGAATTTCCAATCACACCCGATAAGTTATTATAAGGTATAGTGAGCGAACGAAAGGCTTCTGAAAATTTAATGATTATTGTATGTACAAATATCAGGAAAATGTATAGTTTTGTATCGATTTGGAAAAGTTAGAGAACAGGTATCAGAAGTGTCTTTATTTTTCGGCCAACGCATTGGCGCGGAAAACAGAGAAGCTTGCCCAGGAAAGTTGGAGTAAGGTTGATCTTACACCGAGCCATGCATATTTGCTCTTGCTGGTGATCGATGAGCCCGGTATACAGCCTACACAAATTGCTGCTTGTCTTCATTTGACACCGAGCACTGTAACGCGACTGATCCTGAAACTTGAAAGCAAAAAACTTTTACATCGTACCACCGAAGGTAAAATCACCAATGTTTATCCGACCGCGAAAGGCAGTAATATGTTGCCGAAGTTGAAGGCCTGTCAGCAGGAGTTCTTTGCCAACTATGCTCAAATATTAGGTGAGAACGAAAGCACACGACTGGCATTGCAGATGCTGAATGTAGCGGGCAAATTGAAGGGGTGACATTTTTTTTACTATGATATTTGTATATACAAACATAACCTTTAAAACTATATGAACTATGTAATTACAGGAGGAGCGGGTAATATCTCGGCACCTTTGATTAAAAAACTATTGGCGGCCGGCAAACACGTTACCGTGGTAGGACGAAATGCCGAAAACCTGAAAGAGCTCACACAAGCCGGAGCAACGGCTGCGATCGGATCCGTGGAAGATGTAGCGTTCTTAACCAGGACGTTTAAAGATGCAGACGCTGTATATACCATGATACCACCGAAGTGGGATGCACCACAATGGAAAAAGTATATAGGAAAGATCGGTGAAAATTTTGCTGCGGCTATCAAAGGATCAAACGTTAAACACGTTGTTAACCTCAGCAGTGTAGGTGCGCATTTGCCGGATGGCTGCGGCCCGGTTAGCGGACTATATTTAGCAGAACAGACTTTGAATAAACTCGAAGGTGTAAATATACTGCATCTTCGTCCATCGTATTTTTATCAGAACCTGTTGTCTAATATAGGATTGATAAAACAAGCCGGTATTATGGGCAGCAATTTTGCAATCGATAATAATAAGTTTCCGATTGTAGACCCACAGGATATAAGCGCAGTGGCATTTGAAGAACTTACTTCGCTGAAATTTACCGGGCACAGTGTTCGATATATTGTAAGTGATGAAATATCTACAGACGCAATTGCCAAAGCGGTTGGTGGTGCGATCGGGAAACCAGACCTCGCATGGGTTAAGTTCGAGGATGAGCAGGCACTGCAGGGCATGGTGCAGGCGGGACTATCAAAAGAAGTAGCTGAAAATTATACCGAGATGGGCACTGCTTTACACTCCGGCAAGATGGCAGAAGACTATTGGAAAAATCGCACCGGCAATTTAGGGAAGGTAAAATTGAACGACTTTGCCAAAGTGTTTGCTGCTATATATACCGCAGCATAGATAAATGTGCCGCAACGTTTCTGGTTGCCGTTCGGCAGCCAGAAACCAACGGCTGGTAACGCTAACAAAGCAGGCTCTTATCGTATTTGGAAAGACACTTATAAAAGTGTGATTGGATTTGTGAGATCTTGCTTTTACCCGATGCGCCCATTTTTGATTCTTCCGTATCATATAGCATGTGCGCGATGTCGGGATCAAAGAGATTTCGTTCTATTTCCTCGTGCAGATACGCCAGATCTTTGGCGAGGCCCACTTCATCACCAAACTCAACCACCATATCCCTCACCATTTTGCGGATGATAGAATGTGTCGTCAGCAGCAACCGGTATATGGGTAATTTGTTTTCAGTCTCATCGATCTTAAAGAAGAAGGCTATTTCATTCAGACTTCTCATCAGGAGTATAAAGTAAATACGCTCGCGGTTTTTTCGTTTCCGCTTTTGTAAGAGCGTGATCGTCAGTTTATATATCAGCAGAATAGTGCTTAACGAAATAAGCACGATCAACACGGAGTCATCTAGTAAAAGATTTGCTTCTGGCATACTGTAACGGTTTAACTTCTTCCTTAAATCCATTACAAAGATATTCTCCGTAGAAAATTATGAATTGGCATAAATACCTGCTGAAATATCCGTATAACTACGGACGTCAGCCAGAATTTTATACCGCGCTTTTAAATAATGTTTGGAATAACCTGCGTGGATGAAATGAAAATTTCTCATCGATCATAATTTCGTGTGCATGCAGCGTATACCTGTGAGAATATATAGTGTATAATTCACAATTACTTAATATATATAGGTATAAAAGGCAAGCGAAACCGGTTTCGTAAATAAAACATGAAATAAAACGCGGTTCAATCAATATAATTTCTGAAGTTAGTAGAAAGGCGAAGCCCGTACCCTATATATAGCCTTACACTAAAGCCCCAATCTATCTTGACCGAGCCTGACTATCTTGCGCTGGTAAAGAACATTCGACAGAATGATAAGAAGAGCCTGGAAGCTCTGTTCAGGCTTTTATATACCCCGTTGCGTAATTATGCCAACGTTATTATCAATAGTAAAGAAGATGCTGAAGATATCATACAGGAAGTTTTTTTGAAGCTTTGGAACAGCCGAAGCGACCTCGATGAAAACAGGAGTATAAAAACATATCTGTATGTATGCACGAAGAACAGTTGTCTGAATTGGCTCAAGCATACCAAAGTTCGAAGTGATTATGCCCGTGTCATGGCCACGGTATATGAATCATCCTCAGCCGAACTTTCGCCCCACGAGTCACTCATTGCCAACGATATTGAAAGTGATCTTTCGATAGCACTGAATGAACTTCCTACACAATGCCGGAAGATATTTGAGCTGAGCCGGTTTGAAGGACTGAAGTATCATGAAATAGCGTCTCAACTGAATATATCTATTAAAACCGTGGAAACACAAATGTCACGGGCCCTTGTTAAAGTCAGGCTTCAGTTAAAAAAGCACAGTACCACACTGCACACACTGTTGCTTTGGCTGGCTATTATATTTCTGAAGAAGTTGTAATTCTTGTCAGGGAGAATTGCTGCTGAGTTGTACTTGCTGTGTACGACTATCAGTTACATGGACACCCACAAAAGGTCACAGCACGAGCTATATAATCTTATCATCCGGTTTCTCCGCCACGAAACCTCTGCAGAAGAAATCCAGATTCTGGAGCAATGGCTGTCAGAAGACGCTTCTCACCGCATATTATTTCATGAAATTAATACCGGGTTTCAGTCACTCGCAGAAAACGAACGTGACTATAAACATATAGAAGATATATGGCTGTCACTGTCGGAGAAGATTGCGACAGCCGATGATCATAAAAAGCCGCAGGTTATCGTGCCTGCATATACAGGTTTCTCCTGGTATAAAATTGCAGCGTCTGTCTCCATTCTTCTCATAGCAGGCTTTGCTATATGGAAATATATACAGCCAGACCTCATTAGCCGGTCGCCATCCCTGGTAACGGAGCAGGCAGCTGATAGTAAAAAACTGGTAACGCTTATGGATGGAACCAAAGTTTGGTTGAATGCCAACAGCTCGATTCAGTATGATGAAAATTTCGGGAAAGATACGCGTACAGTTTTACTGAAAGGTGAGGCGTTTTTTGATGTAACAAAAACCGGTATAGATTTCATTGTTAAAACCAGCAACTTCAACATACGCGTTAAGGGAACGAAGTTTAATGTTACCGCTTTCAACAATGATGTGAGCGAATGTGCCACACTGGAAGAAGGCCGGGTAGTGCTGCAGGTGAAAGGAAATAAAGAAGCCTTTGATATGAAGCCGGGCGACCAGGTAACATTCAATCATCAGTCGAATGCAGTTAGCCGTAGCGTTGTGCGTCCGTCCAGTTACTCACTCTGGAAAGAAGATCCGCTCAAATTTCGAAATGCGGCCTTGAAGGATATCCTCACAGAAATTCAAACACGGTATGGCGTAACGATTCGTGTGCATGCATCAGGCGTAATACACGAAAAATTATCCATGACGCTTCACGAAGAAACACTCGAAGAAGCGATGGAACTGATTGGTATAGCTACATCCCTGAAATATAGTATAAATGGTAGTGAAGTTGTGATGTATAAATAACGGTATATCCTAAAACATCAAGCCTATGAAACATTTCTATCGATTTTTAAACAAGCAGGCTATTGCTTCATACCCGCGATGTGCGGTGTATAGCATAGCATTCCTGCTGTTGTACCTGGTGATGTTGCCCGGTTCAGTCCAGGCAACCCAAAAGAAAAACAAGCGTGGTATCATTGAACTATCCGTTAGCAACGTGCCGCTGAAAGATGTACTGGCCGAGCTGGAGCGACAAACGGAGTATACCTTTGTTGTTAATCACAGCCGGTTAACATCGCTGAATCGTTCCATTACTATATCTGTCAAAGAGGAGAAGATCGAGCCTGTATTGGACAAGATACTGGAAGGAACAAATGTTACCTATACCATACGGAAGAGACAGATCACACTGGTTTCAATAACACAGACACCTTCATCGATATTACATTACCAATCCGGAGGTGGCTCCGCGTTAACATCCAACACCGCTACATTTATACCACTGCCCGGATTGGTAAATAAGAACCTGATCGCTATATCCGGTCAGGTAACCGATAGTCCGGATGGTGCTCCGCTGCCCGGAGTAAATGTATTGGAGAGAGGAACTGCGAATGGTGTGGCTACAGACACCGAAGGTAAATTCGTGCTGAATGTTTCGTCTGAAACATCGGTGCTGGTGTTCAGTTTTATAGGGTATGTAACGCAGGAGATAACAGTAGGCAATCAAACGGTGATCAACGTTCAGATGGCTTCAGATGTCAATACCCTGAATGAAGTCGTGGTTGTTGGGTATGGTACGCAGGAGAAAAGTGATGTAACCGGCTCCATCTCTTCCGTAAAAGGATCAGACTTTGCCAACCTTCCCGTATCTTCTACACAACAGGCATTGCAAGGTCGCACAGCCGGAGTAAATATAGTGCGTAGCGGTGGTGGTCCGGGCAGCACGGGCGATATCCGCATTCGGGGTGTAGGCACTGTGAACGATGCCAGCCCGCTGATCATCATAGACGGAGTGCCTTCCGATGGACCACTCTCCGATGTTAATCCGAATGATATTGCATCTGTAGATGTATTGAAAGATGCTTCTGCTTCTGCTATATATGGTACACGTGCTGCTAACGGAGTAGTGATCGTAACAACCAAGCGCGGCAAGTTCAGTCAGCCGATGAGGCTGAGCGTGAATGGATATAGCGGTGTCTCAAATCGTATCAGGTCCATTGATGTACTCGATGCCCCGACACTTGCCATGCTGAAGCGCGAACGCTATACCAACGATGGTATTGCGATTGATCCTATATGGGAGGATACACAATACCAGACGCAGCGCACAGACTGGCAGGATGAAGTACTGGGAAAAGGAACTGTGAATAACCTGGATATAGCATTAAGTTCAGGTGGCGAGAAGTCAGCCTTTTCCTTATCCGGAGGTGTATATAACGAGCAGGGTATGATTAAGAATTCATACTTCAAGCGCTATAGCTTTCGGATAAATTCCGATCACGCGATCAGTCGAAAATTTAAACTTGGTCAGAATTTACAGATCACGAGTCAGGCCGGTACAACGCCCAACACATTGTCTGCACAGGATGGATTGGTGTGGAGTGCCATACGTTTCCATCCCGGATTACCGGTAAAGCTCGCTGATGGAAGCTATAGTTCATCGCAGATCAGTTCGCAGTTTGGTGATATCAACAATCCTATATTTACTATTGATACACAAGACAGACGTTCAACACGTTCGCGAATGCTGGCAAGTGTGAATGGTGATTTTGAAATTGTGGAAGGCTTACATGCAAAAGCCAATGTAGCACTTGATGCAGGCTTTGGTGATTATCGTGAGTTCAACATTCGCGTACTTAATCAAACACGCACAACTACAAACAACTCCAGATTGGTAAGCTCTAATAAGACGTACTCATTACTACAGGAGTATTTTTTGAACTATAGCAAGCAATCAGGAATTCACGATATAACCGTTGTGGCCGGTTACTCACAACAAACCTTTAACTCCTCCGATATGTCGGCTCAGAAAAAAGATCTGCCGAGTGAAGATCCGAGCCAGCGTTACCTTAATTCAGGCGGTACGCTTACCAATGCTACGGAAGGTCGTTCCTATAATGCACTTCAGTCTGTATTTGGAAGAGCGAACTATGGCTTGAAGAATAAATATTTAGCCACCGTAACATTTCGCGCAGACGCTTCGTCCAGGTTCGCACCCAAAAAACACTGGGGTTATTTTCCTGCATTCTCGTTGGGGTGGAGAGTATCGGAAGAACCATTTTTTGCAAATATGACCAACGTGATTTCGAGTCTCAAAGTTACCGGTGGCTATGGTGAATTGGGTAACTCTAATATACCATCATTGCAATATCTGTCACTCATCAGCGGTGGCTACCGGTATTCTTTTGGCGATGCACAAACACTTGGATCGGCACAAAGTCTCATCGGTAATCAATCTATAGGATGGGAGCGTGCCACCATGACTTCGTTTGGACTGGAAGCTGGTTTGTTGCAAAATCAAATTCAGGTAACAATCGGCTATTTCAACAAGCGAACAGAGGATATGCTGCTGGCACCACCATCACTGGGTTCGATTGGAACAGCAACGATCCCTTTTCAGAATGTTGGCGAGCTTGAAAATAAAGGACTCGAACTGGAACTAAGCTATCGCAAAAGCGAAGGACCGATCACCTATACTATATCCGGTAACGTCAGTTATATCACCAATAAGGTTACAAAACTTTTCAACTCTAACTTTTTATCTTCGCAGCTCTATGGTCGAAGCAGTTCTGAAATCTCCCGCACATACGAGGGGCATCCTGTAGCAACCTTCTATGGCTGGAAAACAAATGGACTATATCAGAACCAGGAGGAGATCAACAGCGATCCCAATATATCCGAAGATCCGCGAAGGTCTGATGGCCAGATACAACCCGGTGATGTTCGTTTTCTTGATTTGAATGACGATCATGTAATTGATGATCTCGACCGAACGATTATCGGTAATCCTACTCCAAAAATTACCTATGGAATAAATCTTGGAGCAGAGTATAAAGGGTTTGATATAGCCTTATTCTTCCTCGGCTCTGCCAAAGTAGATATATATAATGCAGACCGCATGCAGGGTATAGATCCGACCTATCCTTTTAATATGTATGCTGAGACGATTAACCGCTGGCATGGTGAAGGCACGAGTAATTCTATTCCACGCATGACTACTGCGCGTGACAATCTCAATCATCGTACTTCGGATATGTTTGTTGAATCAGGCGCATTCTTTCGTTTAAAGAATGTTACCCTGGGCTATACGTTGCCGCAGAGCATAACCAATATCGTGCGCATCAGTAAAGCACGCCTCTATGTAACAGGACAGAATGTATTTATCATCACCAACTATAAAGGTATGGACCCGGAACTGGGAATTGTACAGGGTAATTTTCAAATGAATGTAGACTATGCGCAATACCCGCAAGCACGTACCTGGACTGTAGGCGCTCAATTATCGTTCTAAACTTTAAGCGATCACATTATGAAACCTATCATAAAAATTTCAGCACCGCTTCTGGTTGTCATGCTGGTGTTCACGCAGTGTAAAGATGATTTTTTAGATCCTACAGCGTACGGTCAACCTACCAGTCAGCAGTTCTGGCGTAACGGAGATGATGTTGTGTCGGCTGTCAATGCTATATATGAACCACTGCTGCAGGAAAATTACTTTGGACATTTTGAACGCACGTGGGATATACAGTCTGATGATATGTGGCGTGCAGGCGATCATGCCGAAGATCAATCGATCGAATATTTTACCTATGATGCCAGTAATCCTAAGCTCATTGATACATGGAAGTGGCGCTATGAGATGATATCACGCGCGAACGCTGTGATCCTCAATGCGCCCAACGTTGAAATGGATCAGGCTATAAAGAACAGAAGTTTAGGTGAAGCCTATTTCCTTCGGGGGTTCAGTTACTGGAGACATTACCTGGTGCATGGTGAAGTACCTATATTTTTGGAAGCAGATGTAGTTGCCGGAAACATTAATAAACCGAAAGCCACACTGGCAGAAGTACAGGCACAGGTAGAAGCAGACTTTTTGAAAGCCGTTGAGTTACTGCCCGAATCGTATCAGTCTGACGCAACAAATCTCGGGCGTGTATCGCGTGGTACCGCTTACGGCTTTCTGGCCAAGTTCTATGTATATACGGAGCAGTTTGCCAAAGCTATAGATGCCGGTACGCAGGTGACAGGAAATGCTCAGTATGCACTGGCAGACAGCTTTGAAGATAATTTTAAAATTGCTACTGAGAACAATCCGGAGATTTTGTTCTCGATGCAATACAAAGCTCTTTGGACAACCGATAATACACCGCAGATATATACTACACCACGCCCGTGGGGCGGTTGGGATTTTCGCGAGCCGGTGCAGGATCTTATCGATGAATTTGAACCTAACGATCCTCGCCTGGGATATACTGTATTCCAGGTAGGCGATATAGTGGATCTTGGCGGAGATCCCGGTGTACAGGAGTATACCGCTGATCTTTCGACTTCCGGGTATCATTTCAAAAAGTTTGCGTCATGGGTAGATGGTGGTTTGAATGCCGATCAGAATGCTCCTATACTTCGCTCGGCAGATGTATACCTGCTGGTAGCGGAAGCAAAGATACGATCCGGCCAAAACGGTGATGCCGAACTGAATGCGGTGCGTGAACGAAATGGTCTTGACCCAATTACAAATGCAACGATGGAAAATATCATTCACGAACGAAGGGTTGAACTTGCCGGTGAGAATGAGCGCCACCAGGATCTGCTTCGCTGGGACAAAGCCGACATTATTGATATCGTGGCATTCTATGCTATCAATCGGGGTTCGCTCAAGCCGGGCAGAACATTTCAACGACCCAAGCACTATTACTTTCCGATACCACAACGTGAGATCGACCTGAGTAACAATGTGCTGGTTCAGAATGAGAATTACCGATAGATACTATATATAAATTTATCAGCTGGTTTGGTTATCTAAACTCCTTTTGTGAAAACGAAAGGAGTTTTACTGTTTGCATGGATAGGAACGACTTAAGGTATGAAAGCAAGAATTACAGTCCTGGTAATATGTATACTGCTAATAAGATGCTCCGGTAATAATCGGCAGCGTGCGCTTGAAGGAACGTGGCATATGGATTCCATATACTCGTACTATAATGGTTTTACATTTACCCGTACCGATATTTATGATGAACCTTTGCAACGTTATCAGCCGGATGGCAGTTTGATCATGACACTCAAAAAAGAATCGCGTACATTTTATTTTTCGATGCCTGCAAAAGATAGTCTTATACACCTTACTTCGAATAAATCTGTTCACGAGAAATTTACCATCGTGAAGTTGGACAATCATATATTGGCGCTCCGGAAATCATTAAACCCTGTTTTTAAAGGGCCGAAGCAAGAACGGTATGAAATCCGATACTTTTCAAAAGTAAAGTAACAGATGTATAGTCAGGGAAATGAAACGGTTCGCGCTGTTCCATTGTAACTATATATAACTACCTGTTTCATATCCGGAGTTACGAGAAGCTTACGTGCAGACTGCGAAAGATAACCGCCACCAAACTGAAATTCATGTTTTGATTTTTTGCCGTTAACGTGTGTGATGATGGCATATACATCGGTAGCCCTGGCAGCTATATAGTTGCCTGCAGCAAATGTACTCTCAAATACTTTTAGCGTATCGTTATTCTGCGTAGCCAGCAGTAATTGTTTACCGTGTCCATCTACCAGTTCAGCAAGTGCTTTGGCGTTACCATCTATCAATAAACCGCTTTGTGTAACGGATAGCGGTTCGAAATTTCCTTTACCGTTGCCTTTCAAAAGCAGTCCATTGAACGCATCATATCGGCCGGTAAGTACATCCGGAGCATACGAATTTCCACTTAGCGCTATATCGATGTGACCATCATGGTCATAATCATTCACCGTGATGCCGTACACCGGTGCGAACTGTGCCTGCAACGGCAGGGCTACCAGTTTTAACCCCTTCGCACCGTTGTTCTGCAGGTAACATGATTGAAATATCTCACTTTGAAGTATAACAGGTGTTGTATTTGTTCCTGCAACCAGACTTTCCATGGTGGCTTCCGAGTATACTTTATAGCTGGGATATTTTTTTTTGAATTGTACAAGTTGTAAGAAAAGATCGTCACGCGGATGTGCAGGGCGATTTACACCCTGTATATAGTGTGCGAGTATAGCGTCCTGCGTACCATCCTGATTGAAATCTCCCGTGCATAGGCTTACCGGTTTGCCAGGGTGTATTTTGTAGCGCGAGTTCAAACCGAGATTGCCGACTATATAATCTGTGTCACCGTCTTCATCGAAGTCGCCTGCCTGTATACTGTTCCACCAGCCGGTTGAGTTTGGTACAGACAATTTATCTTCAGTCTTTCTGAAGTTGCCCTGTGTATTTTTGAAAATGGTAATCGACATCCATTCACCTGCTACTATCAG
>DJFR01000208.1 GCA_002432545.1 Flammeovirgaceae bacterium UBA5867
GCGGTCCGGACGGGACTCTTGATTTCTATATATATACTTGTCGATCAATTACTTGCTTCAACCATCCTGTATTTACTCCCTAAACTCTCATCTACTTAATTTCATCAGCCCTCGTAAATATAGATACCAATAAACACAAACCAAGTTGTTTCCTTTGATTTATAAAGTTCTAATAGAATATCGAGACTTAACTAAAATTTACCATCTATACCGAATTTCCTCTTTGATGCAGACATCTCCAATTTAGAATGACTGCAAGCTGAAAATCCGATTCATCAATCCATTCTCGATTAACGAATAAGAATTTAATGTAAGCTTTCCAGGAAGAATTATAATTTTAACTAGATAAAAGCAAGTACTTTTACGATGGCTTTAACCTCTACATTTTTGAAACATCTTCTTTTTGCTGCGCTTTGTTTATGTCACATCATGGCATTTTCTCAAGACTTGATTATCGCGGAATATTCTGGGAAGACGACCTTTGAAACATACGAGGAGTTTAATTTGAATCTCGCCATCAAGAACGCAGGCATCGTTCCGGTTAATTCCTATTACAACGTTGGGTGGTATCTTTCGGAAGATAGCGAGTGGCAGGAGTCGGACCAAGTAATTGGGTCGTACTATGCTCATACGCTATCAGCAGGTGCATCCTATACCATAAGCCCAGTCAATGCTTTCATAATGGCTGAGCCAGGAACTTATTACGTAATTATCAAACTGGATTATGATAACGCGATCACGGAAACTGATGAAATCAACAACGTGCTAGTAATTCCAGGTTTTGTGGTTAAACCAGGCAATGTTGACTTTACTTTTACATCCTTTTCCATCAATAAAAATACATTTGCCCAATACGATAAAGTCAACCCTACCTTTATTTTGGAAAATAAAGGCTCAACGAATGTCGGTGGTACGCTCACTTATCGGTTTCTCATTAGCACCAACACAACACTGGATGAAAATGACATCCCTACAGATACCAACATCCTTGGACAGACGCTGACTGGTACTGACAAAATCACATCATCGGCCGCATTGGCGTTCATGATCCCAGGTTCTTTACCTCCCGGCAATTACTACATCTTAGCTGTAGCTGACTACGATGAATATTCAGGAGCTGCCTACGAGGAAACTAACGAGGTCAACAACATCAGCGCATTACCAATCGTAGTGCAGGCATCTAACATCGATATGGAGATCACAGGATCATATAGTATCGCTTACTCTAGCGCCGATCAAGGAAGCATACAAGGTACAGTAGCAATCACCAACCATGGTACAACTGGTGTAACTGGCTATCGTGTGAATGCCCAATTGTTTCCGGCTGATGGCGTACCATCGACATCTTGGACAGGACGGCCATGGGGAAATACCGAGCACGACAAGATCTATATTGGTCCGGGGCAAACTAAATATCTTACTCTCGACATTGAGGAATTGAAACCGGCAACAGGTTCATATCGCATCGCTGTGGGTGTGAATTTTAACAGGTTAGTAAAAGAAACGAATTATGAGAACAACGTATACATAGCACCAGGTGCTCCAATCAGCATCATTGGCCAGTCCACCCCGAGTGTAGCGCTAAACCAAGTCAGCGTGCCGTTAGCGGTAGACAATACGGATCGCCTCGTGACTGTTGATTTAAGCCTCAAGAACACTGGGAATGTAATAAACTTCAATCAGATGTACGATGTGTCAGTGATTAACTTTGAAGGCAAAGTTTTGCACACACAGCGATCCAGCGTTGCCATTGATTTCAGTGCAGGAACAACTCAAACCAAAACGATAACCCTTAGTCTCGTTAATGCATTGCCTGCTGGAGACTACCAGATTGCAGTGACATGTGCTAGCCCATGTTACTCAACTCCAAATCAATTAAGGCGCGAGTTCAAAGTTGTTCCTGTCGAATTTACGCTGTCCGGACATGTGAAGGGTGAAGACGGGATACCAATCAATAAGGGTAAACTATTTCTATACCGTAAAGAGATTACTGGTGAGGCTAGATTTACACAGAAATACGATCTCGTTACCGAATCAGATTTTTCATTTTTGATTGGTACCGACTCATACACACTTTACTTCATTCCCGACCCTGTCGTATATCCGGAATATGTGCCGACAATACTAGGTAAGACGGTTGTGCTACAGCAATCTAATTTCTTTACTGCAACAGAGAATAAAAATGTGGTCATTGAGGTGCTCAAAGTAAAGCCTCTGGCAGAGGATAGTGGCATCATACATGGCCAACTGGTGCAAGAAGAACAGGTTTCGAGTCGACAATCAGGTTCGATAGCATCCGTGCCTATACTACTTCTGTCGACCTCGGGCCAAGTGGTTGGAATCACATATACGGATACGTCTGGAATTTTCGAATTCAAACATTTGCCGAGAGATAGTTATCAAATCCTTGCTGCCTTTGAGCTCGATGATCCGATGCTGATGNNATCCCTTTAGTATTGATATAACATCGATAAACGCGCAGTTAGATATCCTATTGGCTCGCGAGGGCGTCACCCCTGTTGTTTCTCCTTTCCTGCAAAGCCAGACATTAACTTTCAATGAATTTTCAACACACCGTTTTGGTGATGATCCGGTTGATCTTACCGCACAAAGCAACGCCGGTTTGGTTGTCACCTACAGCAGTGCGGATGAACGAATTGCGTCTGTGTCAGGTAGTCGTCTTCTAATCAAAGGGGCAGGCGAAGTTACCATCAGCGCTTCTCAGTCGGGTAATGCTTTCTACCTCCCGGCAATTGTTTCTCGCAAGCTCACCGTTAATAAAGGCTTACAAAACATCTCGTTTGCTGAACTACCTCAGCAGTTAAGTAATGCAGGAGCATTTACGCTAAAAGCATCGGCTAGTTCCGGGCTACATGTATTTTTCGAATCCTCAGATCCAAGCATTGTATCCATCGAAGAGGAAGTAGCCTCACTTCATAAACATGGCGTAGTTATGATCACTGCACGTCAATCAGGAAACTCGAATTATGAAGAAGCCGAACCTATTGCTCGAGAGCTGGTGGTACAGTTGGTGACTGCTACCGAGCCGATATTTGAAGGCAAGGATATATACCCCAACCCAACGGGAGGTGTGGTGTATCTTAGAATACAAGGTATCTATCAGGTAGAAATCTCGGATATGATGGGCCATATGCAAAGCCAAATAGGCCTACAAGGAGACCGATTGGATTTTTCTTTGGTGCCCGCGGGGATATATATTGTAAAGATTACAACACAAAATAAAACAATCACCGAGAAGATATTTAAGCGCTAACTGACTCGATTGCCTTTAGATGAATCGGTCAAACATTTAGCAAAACCTTTTAACATCTGATATGCAAGTCCTTTTCAAAAACCGCGGAGGAAAGTAAATAAAAACAATTAAAAATTATGAAAACTACCATAGCGGCTTCAGTTCAGTTCACGTTATTAATCTTCTCGCTAGCATTATTTCCCATAGGGGATTTACCCAATTAAAATCACACTGTATTACATCGCGAGTGGATTTATTCAGTCCTCAAAAAGCTTCAGAGTGTACAATTGACACAACACACGGTGGTTTCGCTGGTAATTTTATAGACTATACTTATTCTCATAAGGAAGAAAGATATTTAAAGCTCAGCGAGGCTCGTACAAAGGACTAACGAAACACGACAAATTCACTTTCTATAACATTGTCAACCTAGAATCTTGAAGGTCGCTTTGTTAACGGCCAGAAATCTGGTATATGGAAAAGTTACTACCAAATGGAGTACTCGCTCATGAGATTGCTTTTAAAGCAAAAAGCCCACCTATCTCGCGTTCATTCAAGGAAACGCGAAATAGATAGGCTCTACGCTTCTAAGGTAAAAAAAGATTGATAACTGTGACGCTGACTATATATATTTTTTTCGGGACCTCTATACCCCTTTAGTTAGCACCTGTCTATTACAAATTCAGATTTTTTAACAATACTTTTATGCCGTGTTTGTAATGTGGAATTATTCGCTTGGATGTCTTTTCATAGAGCGTTGCTACTGCCAGATTCAATAATGCGGCAGCTTCCTGAATGCTCATTAGCATTGTATGATTTTCTCTATCTAGTTGTATTTCATTAAACGCCTCGAGCAATGTTTCTTTTAACATTAACCGAAACTCATCTTTGCTGCACTGGATGAAAACCTGGCCACTCATAATCAACAGTTAAGGATGAACTAATGACACGTTAGATATATACCTGAAATCAAATAAATTTATACACTGATTACGGGCCGCCCAATATCTGGCTGGCAATTGCTGCCTTAAGTTTATCAATCAGTATACATTGTTTGTTAAGCAGTCGCTCGGTATGTATAAGCTGCTGCAATTGCAATATCGCATCACCAAAAGCTTTTGACTCTTCATCAACTTTCTCAACAACCCGTTGAATTTGAGTTGAGACATCACAAATCCGCAGAAATGGGATAACCGATCCCCGCAGCAACGGGATATATACTCCAGTCTTCCAAAGGCTATAGCATATCCAGTATAATTTTGCTTGTTCATGTAAATCACTTGTGTAGACCACAAAGCAATTTGGACAAGGTACTTCGAGTGGTTTACCCGCATTATAGCCTTTCGAAAGGATGTAAAAGTGATTCGCTCTGGGTGATGATTTCATGCAATAGGTTTTGATGCGAATAGTTTTCATGGCACAAGGCTTTTTTGATTTGCCATGTGCGAGACCATACGACAGTAGCTCAGTATTGCGCGGGTGCTATGTCAAGGGGACCGATGCCATACATTTAAAGAACATCGGTCCTTGTTATACCCTTGACATCGCTAACAGCGCAATAGTATATTGTTGAGCTGCAAATCAATGGCCTTGGCCATGAATAAATATACCATCAACGCTGCTAAAGCAGCTAAGCAGACATTCGCTTTGTCCTGCTTTTGCGTTCACCAGGCTCGGCTTCATCGGATGTCTCCTTAGTCTTTTGTTTTTGCGAATTAGATTCTGATCTCTCCGGCCTGGATTCATTCTTCTCGGGCGAATATTCTTTAATGCCCTGGAACTGCTTTCTCATATCAGCATCGTAGACGAGTATATTTCGTTCTTTCGGGTTGGCTGCGATAAACATTTTCTCTTCCTGTTCGCCTCGCTTGTAGTTGACCTTAGCCATGTTTCCCTTCTGAAGTGACTTAAGGAGTTCATCCGCACTTGTATTATCCGATAGCTCTTTTATAGGATGCTTCTCCAAACTCTTCTTCAAGTCATATCCCCATGCAGAATGGTATTGATGAAGTTTATGATTTCCATTTTCCTCTCTTGCTGCATGAAGCTGAAGCCACGCTTCATACGGCTCGCCCTCTTTGTTAGTAAGCTTCTTATGTACCGCACGTCCATCCAGAAGATTATAGGCTTCCTTGGCGGTAATTCCATTGCCTTTATTGATATAGAAAGTTTGAGAACGCGATTGCTCCGGATCACCACTTTTCAGAGTTGCTTTGTAGGTATTGAGAAAGTATATATCATTCTGCTTCGACTTCGAAAAGTCAAGCATATAGTCAACAACCTGTTTTTTATCACCTTTTGTAAACTCTCCTTGTATTTGCAGCTGAAACTGCTCGTGCTGTCCCTTGATATTCTTTTCCAGTTCACTGTTGAGCTTGTCGCCAAAACCGAGAAAGAAAATCCGTTCTTTCAAATACTGTGCATTTTCATCGTTCATAATTGATAATTTTTTAAGTGTGACAATTCTTGATTTTACTTTGACTATGGTATAGGCAAGGCTTTCATAATGTGTTTGTTTTTAATATGCAGCTGAAGATGTCTTCCCCCCTTCTTCTCAATCAATTCAACAATAAGAACCTTTACATCCGGAATCGTAAACTTCGGCAAGGCATACACCATATCGATGGTAGTATTTGCGGGAATGACATCGTTGTTACCCGCTACATAAAGCGGCTTCTCTCCTACCTCCTGGTACGCTGTGCGTTTCGTACGCTGTTTATCCTTGATAAAGAAACGGAGCATGTCTGCATGAAATGAAATATTGGACGCATTCGATAGTCTTATGTGATAAAACATGACATTTTCCCGGATATAAATTCCTTGCAAGGTCATCTTCATTTTATTACCCGATATACTCTTCACTTTTGAATATAAAGGCGAGGCCAGTATATAATCAGCGTGCTGTTTAAGCATTACATCCGATACATCGGACTGCAAAATGGCGGTAGTGTTTAAAGTACCTGCAATCGGATATTTACTCTCAAATGTATATGTAACCGGATGCTCAGCGTATCGGACCAGGAAGTGATGAATCATCCCATCAGCCGTGATTACCGTTAGATTTGTTTCTTTAAAATTTACCCGGGCTGCCTTTACCTGAAGTATATTTGTAACACCTTTGGCTTTCTGTGCCAACACATCCCGACTTCCCCGATCGACAGAAGTGATTGCCGCCGGGAAAACAATCGTAGACGTCTTGTAGAATGTCAATTCGATATACTGTGCTGGGTCACCCGTTTGACCAAAGCCCGTTCGAAGGACGAGCATGAGCATGCAGAACAGTATAATATTGCTTATAGTTTTAATAACGTGCTGCATATATTTATCATTGAAGTTGGCGGGGATCTTTTAGTAAAAGCTGATAACCTGCTTTTACAGTTACCTTCATAAGCTTCATCTTCTTGCTAAATAATCCCTTGGCTGCCTCGACACCAGCGGTAACAGCCTGGTCTGCCAGCGAGTTGTCTAATGAGTAAAGTCCCATATTTTGCACGGACTGCGTTGAAGCCTGCCGCGCGGCATCACCGGTAATGGCTTCCGGTATATATATACCTTCTTGTCCATCCAGATCATATACCTGAAGGCCTACCGGCAGAAGAACATCATCAAGCCTGATCGCGTTAATGGACACGGCTAGGCGCTCGCCTGAAATTGTACATATACCATATATAAAATGGTCTTTGGGTACCAGGTACGCACCGATATATGCATCCGATAACATTCGCATTTTAATACTCGCTCCTGAGGTTACGGTCTGTGTATCGTGAATAACAGCACGGATGGTCATGCTCGTATTAATCGTCTGCTGCGTGTTATCATCAAGACCAAAAAATCTATTACCGGATATATATAGCGGATCTGATATTCCCACACTATCACTGGCTGTGGTTTGTCGATCTACTATATCATGGTCCAGTAATAATGTGCTATAGCCATCATCTGGCAACGAAGCTGTTATGGGGAGTACATGTTTGCGTGAGGTCTGCTCCTGCTCTTTGAATTTTCGAATTGCACGATCCGGATACTGTATATCCAGTATTTTATCCAACATGCCATCGATCTGCTGCAGCTCGGGATCACCTGTATCCGTAGCTGCCATGATGGACATCATCTTCTCAAGGCGTGCAATATCTTCTCCCATAGATGAATCGCTTCCGACAAGTGTACTTTCTTGTGCGATCGCCGGAGTCGCGCTTGCTACATCCTGTTGGTTTAGCTGATGCGTTAATTGTTGAAGCTTCTGATTAATGCGTTGCTCCTGATCCAGGAGTTGATCGCTACTCGTTTTGTTACCTAGGGAAGCGTTGAGTTTACAGTGATTTTCCGGAACAGTATCAGCTCGGGTTTTGAGCGTGGCAATAACATAATAGGGATCGCTCTTCCGTGCCTGCTCATATCGAAGTGAATCGCGCTGTGCCTGTTCATAGAGAGCGAACTTATTCCAGTGCTCATCGTCCTTATCGAAGTGTGCACCGGGCAGCTCAGCATTGAATCCGGATTGAACTTCCTGCGCATGCAAGTGTATACCTTGACCACCACCCAGTGCCCAGAAGATAGCCGTTAGGAAAGGTAATACCAGTACCGGCAGCATCATATAAAAACGGCGCTGCTGAAGGAATCTTTGTGAATGCGGTTTCATATTATATACTTTAAATGGTTTATAGTTTTATTGTGGCATCTGGTGGAGCGACTCTTGATAGAGACTGAGAACAAAGTGAACACTATCCAGCAGCCCATCATGTCCCAGCAGAATTGTATCATAAGAGGCACGATCATATACTTTCAGAGAATCCATGGTACGTACAAATTGCAATAGCATCTTGTAGTCGGCAGTAGAAATTGCTGCTTCATCGCTATCAGAATGCGGCATAAAAGGGGTGGTATATTTATCAGGTATAAATTCAACACTGCCCACTGGCTTGTGAGTGGAATCAACAACAGTCAGTATACATATAGATACCATGACAATACCGATGATTGCCAATACCTGTTTTTTGGTTTGTTCGGAGGGCCGGCTGCAGACATTCCGTATGGAAGCCAAGAGGCTTTTCTTGTCGTCCGTTTTCTTGTGAGTCTTCATCGTTGTTTCATTATCGGTATATAGTTTTGATATCCTTATTTTCAAGTGTACTCCATCGCTCGATGAGGAATCCATGCGAATTGTTATCGGAGCGAGCCACGTTTCGTAAATATCCTTCTGTTACCAGGCTGCGCATCACAACTGACGTAGCACGGATTATCCGTTGCCGGGCGTAATAGCGGAAGTAATAGGGATACTGATCGAGGTCTATCGTTATGCTATCCGGTTCGATATCCTGACTGATGTTTCCCGAGATGATATTGGAGTAATACCGGTTCTCTTTCAGGTTGTCGTATTGTTGCTTGGCAGATATATCAGCCAGATATAGAGCCTTTGTAACGGTCGTGAGTATCATTTTATCATCCGGATCCAAAGTGAAGAAGTAATGATGAAACATCTTTACATGATCCTTCGCTTCAACGGGTATATTATCCTTGCGTTCTGCTGCATATGCTTCCAGTGCTTTTCCATTTGAAAGAATATATATACGTGCCTGTGTTTGCCGGATAAGCTGAAAGCTCTGCAGTAGCGTAAAGCAGCATGTAAACACACAGGCACCGATGATGATAAACGAAAACAATCGAACGTGTTTAAAAGCAGTGTCTATATTTTTGAGTTGCTCAAACATATATTTCCTTATTTGTTACCAGACAGTTTATCGTGCATAAAGTCGCGACCAAAATCATTGTTACTCTTTGATGAAGTATGCTTGGAAGCAGATGAAGTAAAACCGGTTGCAATGGTAGCGATACCAGAAGTTGTCATCGATGAAGCCTTGCGGATGGTATTCGCAAGAACATTTGTTGTTTTATGCAGAAGAACATTAGACCCTCCCGTGTTCACAATATAATTGGCCACCGAGGGCACGGTAAAATATCCGATGATTCCGATGATGAGAAAAATGATATAGGCCGTGTCCGAGGAGCTAAAAAACGTATCGCCATAGAGATTTATCTGCTCGATATCAATACGTAGCATGTTCTCCTGGATCTTGGCAATGATGCTTCCAAAGATATTTGCTACCGGCAGCCACAGGAAAACATTGATATACCTTGCTATCCAAACGGTCAGCGTGTTCTGCAAGCCATCGAAGACTGACAGGCCAAGTACGATGGGCCCCAGAATCGCCAGCACCACCAGGTAGAAGGTTCGGATGGTATTAATGCAAAGAGCAGCGGCTTCATATAGTATATGCAATACTTCGGACATCCACTGCTTGATCGCGTGTTTGATACTATAGGCTGTTTTAGCCATCAGGAATCGCATCCCATTGGTTAGCAGGTCCGGATCTTCGTCCTCTCCGTCCGAATGATGATAGCGATACCATTTACCATGCGTGCCTTCGTCTCCATAAAGTTGCCACCCGATTGTTTTCTGAATTGCTTCTTCCTTCTTTTTCAGTAGGTATGCGATGGCGTTATTCGAGTTTTCCATCATCGCGGCTGTGCCCGTGACCGTTGGTTTAAGTACACCATTCATGAGCGCCAGTACATATGGAAAAAATAGTATAGCAAGCCCCAGGGCGAACGGTCGCAACAGCGGATACATTTCGATCGGCTCTGCATTAGCTATATTTCGCCAGACGCGGACAGCGATGTACCACAACGCGGCAAACGCTGCAATGGCTCTCCCTACCCCTATAAGCTGGCTACACAAGGGAATCATATCGTTATAGACCTCGTCAAGGACGGTCTGCATACTTTGAATCTCTCCGGTGAAGTCCTGTGCATACGAAAATGCAGGCAATACAATTCCGGGGATCGTCAGTCTGACGATCCTCATTAAGCTCCTGGTATTCATATATAGTGGGTTACGGAGTTACATCATGAAGTTGTCGTAAACTGCGAACATCCTGTTGTGCTTTGGCACGTTGCATGATCAGTACCTGCGTACTCGAGTTGAAGTGCTTTAGAAAGACAAGCTTATCTTCCAGATCGTAATAAATGCGATCAATGGTCTGTAGCCTTTCTTCATCGCTCATGCGAAGTTTTGATGTCGTAATAACCATCAGCAATTCATCGAGGTTGCGAAGGATCTGCTGAGACAGATCACTATATACCTTCTCGATATATAGGATTTCACGAGCTGAAAGGTTCTCATCAGTCCGAAATCTTGCAAGAGCTTTTTTATAGTCTCTCACCAATTGCTGCTGATATTGGATTATCCGCGCTACACGCGCATAGTTCTGCACGGACGGGTTCACAGCATATAGCCCATCCAGGAATACCTGATGGAGATTAAAATTACCTTCTGCAATGTTCTTTATAGCGTTATATCCGTCGGAGAGTATTTTATAACCCCTATACATGTTATCGAGTATTTCCTCCAGCTGTAGTAACTTCTCATAGTTAAGAATGAGCTGTGCAGCTTCCTGCGTTTGTGCCACAGCCGTTGCAGGTATATTTATACCTACCAAGAAGATCAGGTACTTTATAGTCTTTTTCATGATGTTCAATTAAAAATTACTCACTGACTAATTAATTCCTGCGTATCCTTCAGTTGACTTTTTTCCTTCGCCCGCCACAATGAAATCATGTGCACGCTCGTGATAAAGTCCTGCGTAAAGCTGTATTGATCGAGCATATCATCATAAACTTTGTCAAGTCTCAACAAACGCTCATCATCTTTCATTTCAGCTTCACCATTGGTTGTGATCATGGAAAGCTCATCCATCGATGCATTTCCTGTGATCAGCATTTGCTTATATACCATTTCTATGTATGCGATCTCATCAGAGCCAAGATTGGGATCACCCCGTATATCCTGAAGCAGTATTTTAAAATCCAGAATGATTCGCTCTTGCATCAAAATAGCATCATCCACCTTCGGGGAATTTTTCACTACGGAACTAACCTGCTTTAATGAGCTGAAGTACTCTTTATGCAAACCAAAACTCCCACTCTTTATCAGCTCGATGGTAGAGAGTCCTTTCTTGGCAACATCGTATCCTTTCTTTAAATACTCCAGGTATACTTTGAGAGCCGCAATCTGTTCAGATAGATATTTGAGCTGCGTCTTTTTCTGACGAAACCACTCATTCCAATTAGGGGTCTGCGCCTGCGCGGTATAGCACAACAGGCATAGTATGATCAAGCTGTATCGATTCATAGCATACGGAAATTATAGTCCATACATTTTCTTTACCCGTTCTATTTCTGACTGGCTTCTGGCGCGGCTGAGGCTTACCTGATATACCTGACCGTTAAATGCTAATAAATCGGTCAGATTTTGTTCAATCCGATCACCAGCTTCATTAATAATACGAAGGCGTTGTTCATCCGTCATTTGTGTTTTAAAAGAGTTTGTTACGACCAGAAGTTGGTCAAGATTGATGGCACTCTCCTGAAGTATACCTTTATATACTGTATAGATATAGTCAAGCTCGGTTTTTGTGAAATTATCATCCTGTCGGATAAGCTTCCATGCCTGGGTATACTCATCAACCACACGAACCTGCTTATCCATAATTTGGCGGACACGCTGATAGGTAGCAAGGATGTTTTTGACTTTCCAGAGCTCATCGTAGTATTCTTCATAGAGCTTCCTATATTTCTCCGTCCACTCGGCAATCTCATTTAGTTTGAGTTCGGAGAGTTTGTTTTCAAGTACCTTCTGGGCATTCTGCAACCAGATGGTTTTGTTTTGCAGGCGCTGAATCATCAGGTCCACTGCTTTGATGACTTTCTTGATACCCTCTTTAATGATCTTGGCAATAGCGATTCCGCCCTGTGCTTCCTGCGTTGGCGGTGTCACGGTTATACATAGTGTAGTAAAGAGGATGACTATTGCTATTTTGGTTGTGTACTTCATGTTACCAGATGTTTTTTATATACCGTCACGAATGTCTTGTGCCAGTGCTGCTATACCTTTTCGCATATCACCCCATTTTCTGGCATAGGCCTGCACTTTTATCTTTTCAGATTCTTCCGTGGTATAGGCCAGGTATTCTTCCAGGGAGACCTCGGTAGCATATACTTTAGAAAGAACACCTCCGAGGCTTATGAATACTTCCTTATACCGCCGGCATGGATCGTTGCTTTTGTTAATGGAAAGAACGAGCGCCTTTTCTTTCTCTGTCAGGCCAAGCAATTCCTGTATCGAGTCAAACTTGTTCTGATATTTACTTTGGTCGAGCAGTATTTTACAATCGGAGTTGTTGATGATGGCCTGCTTGACAATCGGAGAACTGATGATGTCTTCGACTTCCTGAGTAACGACTATCGCTTCACCATAAAACTTGCGCACGGTCTTAAACAGGTATTCGATATACTCGGCCATGCCCTCTTTAGCAATTGCTTTCCACGCTTCTTCGATGAGAATCATCTTACGAACACCTTTGAGTTTCCGCATTTTCGAAATGAACACCTCCATAATGATAATGGTGACAACCGGAAAGAGGATCGGGTGATCTTTGATGTTATCGAGTTCAAAGACGATGAACCGCTCGGTGAGCAAGTTGAGATTCTCCGTTGCATTTAACAGATAATCGAATTCACCATCTTTATAGTAAGGTCGAAGAACATACAGAAAGTTTTCAGCATCAAAGTCCTTTTCCTTGACTTTGTCGGCCTTCAGTACAGGAATAAACTCATCACGAAGGAATTCATAGTATGTATTAAAGGATGGAAATATAGCGCGATCCTGATTCAGCTTTTCATAGTACTTCTGTAGTGATATCGACAGGGCTACATATTCAGATCGATTATAGGTTTCGTCATCTTTTTTCCAGAGTGCCAAAAGAAGCGTTTTAATACTTTCTTTTTTTTCGGTATCCAGCGTATCGCCCTCCCCTATATAAAATGGATTGAAACGAATGGGATTCGACTCGTCATACGTAAAGTAGTACCCTCCGACAAGATCGCACAGTCCCTTATAGGAATGGCCCACATCGACCAGAACTACATGTGTACCCTGTTCATAATAGGAACGCACCATATGGTTGGTAAAAAATGATTTGCCACTGCCTGATGGACCTAGTATAAATTTATTCCGGTTGGTGCATATACCTCGTTTGACTGGCTCATCCGATATATCTACATGCACAGGTTTGCCGGTTAAACGATCTCCGAGACGTATACCTACGGGGCTCAACGAAGAACGATAAGCAGTTTCAAGATTGAGAAAGCATGTAGCCTGTTCTATAAACGTGTCAAACGATTCATACGCGGGAAAAGCGCCTTCATTACCTGGTATACCCGCCCAAAAGATTTGGGGTGCTCCATCTGTTTCCAGCTTAGCAACAGCGTCCATTTGCGTAAGCGCTGAAGAGACTTTAGTCTTAAGTTCCTTCAGTTCAGCCTTCGTATCGGCCCATAGCATAACATTAAAGTGCGCCTTGACAGGTTGTCGCTGTGCTCCTATCGCTTCATTCAGAAATTCGTTCGTGGCATCACGACTAATCGCGTTCTCCCGTGAGTACGCTGATAACGACTGCAGACGCAGACGTTTACTCTCCAGTTGTTTAATGACCTTATGTACATCCTGAATAAATATATACTGGTTATAAATATGGTTGCACGGAAGTAACTGTCCTACGGCAGAAGCGAAGCCCACACTAAATTTTGTTTTGTCTGTCGAGTAGCGGTCATAATTTATACGGGATCCACAAAGCGATGGCAGATCCTCAACATCAGCTAATGTATATACCTGACAATTCGCGTCACCAATCTTAAAATCGTCCTTAAACTGAATGTCCTTAACGAGCGGTACGTCCTGATCTGATAAAAGAAAGCAATACCGTTCGAGTAGTCCTGTATATTGTGGAGTTCCGGTTAATCGATCATCACTCATTCGTTGCAGCTTCGCGAAGCCGCCATCGGCAAGTATTCTTTCAAACTGTGCTGCACTATCGAGAAACTCCTGTATATGAACAGCATTCAAGGATGCTGTTGGCACAACGCTCTGTTGGAATAAATCTGTCAACCCGTTGCCGCCTGTTTATACCGGTCAAACTGAGCC
>DJFR01000244.1 GCA_002432545.1 Flammeovirgaceae bacterium UBA5867
TAACGGATAACAATTAACGGATAACGGCTAGCGCTTCCTAAAGAAAATCGATATCCACATTCAGCGGGTAGCGCATCAGGTATCGCAGCGCCTGCTTCATGGTAAGATCTTCAAACAAAACTTTATAGAGCGTGTTTGTTATAGGGGCACGTACACCGTAGTAATCAGCGCACTTCTTGGTGATGCGTACTGTATTTATACCTTCGGCAACTTCATCGGTACTGGCCAGAATTTCTTTCAATGTTTCTCCTTTGGCAAGTCGGTGACCAATCGTAAAGTTTCGGCTGAACGAACTGTTGCAGGTTGTTACCAAATCACCCACGCCTGCTACACCTAAAAATGCTTTTGTGTTTCCACCCAACGCACGACCGAGGTATATCATCTCTACCATGCCGCGACTCACCAATAGGCCTTTCGCATTTTCGCCATAGCCAAGTCCACTCAGGGCACCCGCGGCTATAGCAATTATATTCTTGAGTACACCGGCAAGCTCAACACCCACCAGGTCGTTGTTACCATATACCTGGAAGTGATCGTTGCGAAGTAAACGCTTACCGAGTGTAATGACTTCATTAAAGTGACTCGCGATAACAGTAGCTGCCGGTTGATTGGCAGCGAGTTCTTTCGAAAGGTTGGGGCCTGCCAGGCAGCCTACACGCACCACTACGCTTTCTTCCATAATTACTTCACTCATGGTTTTCACCTGGCTCCGGTCAAGCTTCTTGATAGTCTCAATACTTTGTCCGTTGGTAAGCGTGAGGTCAAAACCTTTTGTTCCGTGAATTAATATATGATAGGGGTGAAGGTGAGGCGAGAGCTGTTTCATCATGGAGCGAAAATGCTCGGAGGGTACAATCGGAAACAGTATATCACACGCTTCGGCTATAGCCGCAAGATCGTTAATAGGTTCAATGTTCGGGTGCATACTGTGTCCGCGGTTCTCACGCGTTTCACGTATGCGCTGAATTACTTTTTCATCGCGCGCATATAGCAATACCTTCCGGTGCTGCGCCAGAAGGTTAGCCACCACACTGCCGAAGTTACCAGCCCCGATTACGCCAACCGGTTTATCGTCAGATAAACTTTTCAAGGTCATAGCCAACCAGCCTGTTGTGATAGTAATATAATGTGTTGAAGTCTTTTGTGATAATATTTCCTTCGCGATTTAATAGCAACGGACGTTTCAAGTGAAATATACCAACGTTATCAAGTCCATGACGAATCACCAGATCGATCTGTCCTTTCAGGTGAGTGGCATGGTATACTTTACCTTCATCTTTTAATTTATAGATATGCTTGCGTACGCGCTTGCAGGTTTCGCGAAACTCTTCGTACGGTATAACCTGGTCTTCTTCCGGTAAACGAAGTAATCCGAAGAGATCAAGCTTTGAATGTTTCTTCTGCCACATTTCGAATGCTACGAAAGCAACGAGGTGACTGGCGAATACGCGGTTGATACGATGATATTCGAAAACTATCTTCTGACTGAGCATGCGTGTATACTCATCTTCACGCTGCTTGTCGATCGTTACATGTTCATTGCTTACAAAGTAATCGCGGGTATCAATAACTCTGCCTTGTGTGTCGAGACTGTTGCCATCGTCATCTACATAATTACCCATNNAGTAACTGCCAGCTTCCATATTTATCCTGCTCGGGTAAATATCGATCCTGACCTTTTACTGAAAGATAGTCATCGATCAGATCCGGAGCTTCCAGTACAAAGTGATAGTTCAGTGTTACCGGCACTACAAATATTTTACGAACCTCTTCTGTGCTTTTACTTTCAGTAGCGTCCAGGTAGAGGTTCCGTTGTGCCTCTACAGCCGAGCTGAGTAATCCCAGCTTCAGTTGTTTTTCGAGAGCACCCGAGCGTGAACGTGTGCCTCCCGGAAAGAACAAACTATGCGCACCTTTCTGAATGGCTAAAGTAGAATATAGCTTGAGCGTCTCCAGGTAGGGCAGGTTTTTCTTTCTGCGGTCTACTTTATAGGCACCAAGACTATTCATAAAGTATGCGAATATCTTGATGTTAAAGAGATTCAGTCCGGCACCATATATAAAGGCTGGGAGCCCCAATGAGTGGATTACCCAACCGATCAATATAGAATCTAGATTACTAAAGTGCGTTGGCACCATAATAACAGTACCCTTGGTAGCGAGGTTACGCAGTTGCTTTACCTTACCAACGATATGGATCTTATCACGGAGGGTATACCGGTTACGAAAGAACGCTCCGAATTTTTTTACACGCGCGCCATTCAATAAGCGGGCGAACCAGAATTTTACAATCTCACGTGTTACTTTATACGAACTCGCATTAAAGTTACCGGCAATTTCGTTGGCGTAACGCGAAACAATTCGATGCAGAATTTCCTCAGCTTTAGCCTGCGCTTCTTCCGGAGGTTTGGTATCAAGACCAACCATATCATCTTTAATGGTAGCCCAAAAGCGCGGCTCATCTACCGGGTCAACACGCCAGCGGTTACGCTTCATGCGTTGCTGCTCACGGTAAACAGTAGTTTGAAGTTCGTCTATCAGTTGTTTCGTAGTCGGGCGTAGTTCCTTAACACGTGCAATAGACTTCTTTGCAACTTCTTCGATAAACTCCTTCCGGTTTTTACTTAACTGATATACAGGCCAGTCAGGTATACCGTCCAGGATAGGTTTATACTTCTTATTCTTATTTTTCTTCTCTACGACTTCCATTCGGGGACGCAAAATAGTGAAAAGTTGAACGTTATCGGTTATTCCTTAAATCATTAGGCCATACAATAGATTAGCCTATTACATTCAACCTGTTACGAAGACTGGCTGCCATGGCTTCGAATCGGCTTAACGTTTCGCTGATAAAGGTTTCATCGACCAGTGCATGAAGGTCGGCTTCTGAAGTAACATCATATTCATGGATCTTGAAAGTCTGCTCCAGAAACCCCTGTTCAAACTTGATCAGGTAGCGGTTGTTCCAGGCAAAAAGTGTGATCTTACAATCCGGATGTGGAATTTCTCCAACTACGCGCATGGTATTTAATAATGTTAAGCCCGTAAAGTTCAGTGATTTGTACCGAAGGATCAAAACTTTAGCACCACAGAGAATTTATTCCGTATCAAAAGTTTAGAAGGATAGTCGGCTTTCTTCAGTAAAATTTGGAGAAACGCAGGATATTAGGATTCAGTTAGATTTAGCTGTGCTTTTACAGAACTGAGTTCCTTCTCAAGATTTTTATAGACAGGGCTGTTGTGAAGTTGATCAAATTTCATTTGTCGGATAAGGCGTTGAAGTTCCAGCTCGCGTCTTAGCAAGGAAGCCTTCAAGGCTCGGGGATCAGGTTTCATGGAGCAGGTTAAGGTGATTGGTTTGGCTGTGACGAAGATATCAGATAAAAACGGAAGTTGAAAAATGTGGGGTATATTTTTTTAGTACAGAAGTGTAAAGCAAATGGTGACACGCGCAAACCAAAGCTGGTAAATGAAATATAGAAGAGTATATCTTCCTGATCCGCGGTACATCTTCGCCTATAGTAACTCGCACACTAAATTTTTCGATGGTATGGAACAACTATACAGCTTCAACTTTCTTTTAACTTCTTCACGTTGAATACAAAACTTCCGGTTCATTCACGGATTAGATGCAGATCATTTTCATGGCCAGTATGATTACACTACATCAAATCCGTTTCCGTGAAAACCTGAAGGCTTTGCCGCGATGTTGTCTCATTCCAACGGAACGTGTCAAAAGCGGGTCTATACAACTAAAAACCACTTAAGTGAAGAATAAAAAGCATTTTGTACCGTTAAAGTAGTTGATCTTTCTGTATCCGCTAGAAGATTTTATATTGTAACTTATCGTATTCTTTTGATGTTGATCAGCAGGACAATACATTTACATCCATGAAGGCGCCCTTTTTAACCCGAAGTATGCTGCGAGGAATCTTCCTCGTACTTTGTTTCATTTTGTCAGGCGTAACTGCATTTGCAACTCACTTGCGTGCAGGGAACATCATCGTTAAAAGAATAGGAGCCTGCAGCGCGCGAAAGTATAGCATCACGGTAATTGTTTATACCAACACACTGAATACAAATGTTTTATTCGGTGGCGACCAGGATTATCTTGACTTCGGCGACAAAAGCCCGCGTATACTTATACCCGAGATTGGTCCGGGGCACCCCAACTATTCAGTCATCGATCAGCAACGCGGCATTGCCCGTGCATTTTATACTATAGAATATACGTATGGCGGTCCGGGCCGATACACCATCAGCTATGTGGAGCCTAACCGTAACGAAGGTGTGCTTAACATGGACAACTCCGTTAACACAACTTTCTATATCGAAACCCAGATCGTTATCGATCCTTTCCTCGGTTGCAGCACACCCGCAGATCTTACCATTCCTCCAATTGACAGAGCTTGTTCTGGTAAAGCATTCTTCCATAATCCGGGAGCTTATGATCCAGACGGAAATGATAGTTTATCATACGAAATGGTAGTGCCTTACCGCGATCGTAATGCTACGGTGTTAAACTACAGAGCTCCCAACGATCCTAAGTTTTATGTAGACTATGCAACGGGCAATGAGACCGATGATGGTCCGCCTCAATTTAATATCAATGCTTTTGATGGAACCATTACCTGGGATGCTCCGGGTTTTGCCGGTGAGTATAATATAGCCTTCATTGTAAGAGAGTGGAGGAAAGTACTGGGTAAATGGGTAGCCATGGGTTATGTGAGACGCGATATGCAGATCATTGTAGAAGATGACTGTAACAACCAGCGACCTGACCTCGAAGTGCCGGAAGATGTTTGTATAGAAGCCGGTAAGACATTGAAAGAAACTATCATCGGAACAGACCCGGATATACCACCGGATAAAGTAAAGATCGAGGCGTTCTCACAGATATTCGAGTTGATACCATCGGAGTCGCCAGCTACCTTCTCACCAGATCCTGCTATATTTCAGAACTCACCCGGTAAACTTGAGTTCGAGTGGAACACGACCTGCGAACACATCCGCGAGCAACCTTACCAGGTTGTATTCAAAGTGTCCGACAGTCGAAGCAACGGTGTGTCACTCGTAACCTATAAAACCTGGCGCATAAAAGTTGTAGGGCCAGCACCTACGTGGAATGATGCGCAGCTCAATCTCAGCAGTCGAACGGCAACCATCAAGTGGGATCCGTATACCTGTATCAATGCAGAAAAGATACAGATCTGGCGAAAGGTTGATAGTACTTCGTTTAGGCCGGATAGTTGCCAGACGGGTATGCCGGAGTTTCTCGGTTATGAAAATATAGCAACCATAGCAGCCAAGACTTCTACCGGTGCGCAGGTAACACAGTATATCGATAGTAATGAAGGTAAAGGGCTTGCTCCCGGTGCCATGTATTGCTATCGTCTTGTAGCGACATTTGCATTACCGGATGGTGGCGAAAGCTATGTGTCTAAAGATACCTGCGTGGGACCTATACCGGCCGATGTGCCAATCATCACGCATGTGAGTGTTCAGAAAACAGGAACGACTGATGGAGAGATTCGCGTAAGCTGGAAGCGACCTTTTGATGCGAATAAGGTAACATACCCGCCACCGTATGAGTATAGAGTATATAGAGCTGTTGGATATACACGTGGAGCAGACTCCGTATTGGTACAAACAACAAATGATACTACATATCTCGATCCGGGATTAAACACCGAGGAGAGTATATATAATTACAGTATCGCAGCATATTCACCCGGTTCTTCATTGCCGAATAAATTTGTAGGTACATCGGAAGTTGCATCTGCTGTGCGTCTCGATACAAAATCGCAGGTAGGACAGATACAATTGAACTGGACTGCCGTGGTGCCCTGGTCTAACCAGATACAGTCACATCCGCGTCATTTGATATACCGTGGTCCGGAAGGATCAACTGAAGATCAACTGGTATTGATTGATAGTGTTGATGCGATAACCAACGGCCTTGTATATGTAGACAAAGGACAATACAACAATACACCACTCGATGAAGGTACAACGTATTGCTACCGCGTACTGACAAGAGGAGGTTATGGTAATCCGACAAAAATACCGGAACCACTCGAAAACTACTCACAGATAATCTGCGTGCAGCCGGGCGATAGTATACCTCCGTGTAAGCCTATACTTACGGTTGATCTGCTGGATTGTGATCAGTTTAAACTGCAGCAGAACTCATGCGATAATTCAACCTATACCAACGTATTGAACTGGTCGAATGATGCTGCCGCAGAATGCCAGGCAGATATAGCAAGCTATAAGATCTATCGTTCTGCAACCCCGGGTGGCGAGAGTGTCTTTCTCGCGCAAGTACCGGCTGTTCAGACTACGTATTCAGACGTAGGGCTTCCATCGTTCGCACGATGCTATACCATTGTTGCAGTCGATCGTTCTGGCAACGAAAGTGACCCAAGCGAACCTGTATGTAACGACAACTGTCCGTATTACGAATTGCCAAACGTATTCACTCCGAATGGCGATGGCAAGAACGATGAGTTCAGCGCATTCAACATTCGTGATTATTTAAAGAACTGTCCAAATCCGGAAGACTGTACTATACCACAAAACCTTATTGAAAAATGCGCTCGTTTTGTTGATAAGGTTAAGTTCAAGGTATTTAACCGCTGGGGCCAGGAAGTATATTCGTACGAGTCTGGCAGTGAAAATAGTATATATATCGACTGGGATGGTAAAGACGAGGGCGGTGTAGAGCTCGCTCCTGCAGTATACTATTATGTAGCAGAAGTAACCTTCTTCACACTCGATCCGAACAATAGCGTGAAGACCTTCAAGGGATGGGTTCACCTGGTGGATGGACAACAATAAACACATCACCGTATTATTTGATGGCGTCTGCAATCTTTGTAACGGCACGGTTCAGTTTGTAATCAAACACGACCGTGCCGCTATATTTCGTTTCGCATCACTTCAGTCTCACCATGCGCATACGCTGCTTCGTGAGGTAAATCTCCCGACTGATCAGCTTTATAGTGTTATCGTAATTAAAGACGGTATTGCCTATCAGAAAAGCGATGCCGCATTGCAAATAGCCAGGCATCTTTCCGGCTTTTGGCATTGGCTATATATATTCCGCTTCGTTCCAAAATTCATCCGCGACAGCATATACAACCTTATTGCCCGGAACCGATACAAGTTGTTTGGCAAGCAGGATCAATGCATGATTCCGACACCCGAACTAAGGGCTCGCTTTGTCGATTAGCACTCCGCTCTTCTCACATTTCAGCTTTTTACTATTTTTGGGCACGGATTAGTTATCCCGATCCGAAAATTTTATGAAGGCATATGTATTTCCAGGACAAGGTGCACAGTTCACCGGAATGGGTAAAGACTTGTATGAATCAAGCGCAAAGGCAAAAGGTCTGTTCGATCAGGCAGATGATATTCTCGGCTTCAAGCTGACGAAAATTATGTTCGAAGGAACGGCCGATGAGCAGAAGCAAACCAAAGTAACACAACCTGCTATATTTCTGCATTCAGTAGCCGTAGCGTTGGCGAGCGATACATTTAAACCCGATATGGTTGCAGGACATTCGCTTGGAGAATTCTCAGCACTGGTTGCCAATAAGACGTTGTCTTTTGAAGACGGTCTGCGATTAGTGTCCAAACGCGCAACAGCCATGCAGCATGCCTGCGAAATCAATCCATCAACAATGGCCGCTATATTAGGCCTCGATGATAAAGTAGTAGAAGACATCTGTGCGTCTATCGATGACGTTGTAGTAGCTGCCAACTATAATTGCCCGGGACAACTCGTTATTTCCGGAACGATGAAAGGAATTGAAATAGCCTGCGAGAAAATGAAAGCTGCCGGAGCCAAGCGTGCATTGCCACTGCAGGTAGGAGGGGCGTTTCACTCACCCTTAATGGAGCCTGCCCGTACCGAACTGGCTGCAGCCATTGAGAGCACTACCTTTGCTACACCTATATGTGCCGTATATCAGAATGTAAACGCACTGCCCTCGACAGATATAGCAACTATCAAGAAAAACCTGATAGCACAATTAACTGCTCCTGTTCGCTGGACACAATCCGTTCAGAACATGGTAAAAGATGGCGGAAAGACTTTCGTTGAATGTGGTCCCGGTAAGGTACTGCAAGGCCTCGTAAAGAAGATTTCACCCGAAGCCGAAGTCTCGAGTCTTTAACGTGTTTGGGTTGGTACGTGTGTACGTGTATAGGTTATTCCGCGAACGTAAATACCTACACACGTACACACATAGACACGTCCAAACCGTCTGTGCATATAGCGAGGAGGTCGCGAATTGTTTTTTGTGCTACAGGGTGAATTACTTCGGGGGCAATTTCAGCGAGCGGTACCAACGTAAATTTCCGGTTGTTCATGCGCGGGTGTGGTATACTTAAATGCTCGCGCTCAACGATAATATCGTTGTAAAGCAGTATATCAATGTCAATCGTTCGTGCTCCCCATACTTCAGTTCGTATTCGTCCCATGTCGGCTTCAATGCCAAGGGTCGTTTTCAGTAAATCGTCTGGCGAAAGTATAGATTCAATTTCAATAACCTGATTGTAAAAATCCGGTTGATCTGTTTTACCCCACGCGGCTGTTTGATATACCGCAGATTCCTTTATGATTTTTCCCCCCTTAGCCTCAATCAGTGCCCGCGCTGTGGCCAAATTCTTACTCCGATCGCCCAAATTAGTTCCTAACGAAAGAAAAATGCCGTTGTTCATGTCATGCAAACATACTTTTTTTATTCGGAGGCGTATTGCTTAATTTCGAACCTTTAAAGTCTTATACGTATGAATTTCTGGAAAAGCTTTTTAGCTGCGTTCGTAGCATTGATTGTGTTTTCTTTTGTCGCATTCATTTTTCTCATTGGCATTATCGGAGGGTTAGCTGCAGAGGAAGAAGTAGCCGTGGCAGAGAACTCTGTATTACATTTGAAACTCGATGCTCAGATCACCGAGCTGCAGGCAGAAAATCCGCTGGCAGGATTACCATTCTCCGGCGAAGCACCTAAAATTGGTTTGTTACAACTGAAGGATGCCATCAGGCATGCTAAAGACGATGCGAGCATCAAAGGTATTTGCCTCGAAGTAAGTTACCCGATTGCCGGCTTCTCATCCATCGAAGAGATCCGTCAGTCATTGCTTGATTTCCGTAAAAGCGGTAAGTGGGTAGTGGCGTATGATGAAGTAATGTCGGAAGGAGCATACTACCTCGCTTCGGCTGCTGATAAAGTATATCTTAATCCGGAAGGAGAAATTGAATTCAACGGACTCACTATTGAGATATCGTTCTTCAAGCGCTTGTTCGATAAACTCGAGATCAAACCACAAATATTCCGCGTAGGCGAATTTAAAAGTGCTGTCGAGCCATTTATACTCGAGAAGATGAGTCCGGAAAACAGATTGCAGCTTACCGAACTCGCTAATTCTATTTATGGATTTACACTGCAACGTATATCCGAAGCACGAAATATACCGGTAGAGAAACTGAAAGAGATCTCCGACAAAATGCTGGTACATAGTGCTGCTGAAGCAAAACAGTACGGACTGGTAGATGAACTATACTATAAAGATCAGCTTACCGAAGAGTTGAAAGGCAGATTAAGCCTTTCTAAATCCGATGATATTAAGTTTATCAAGTATAGCAAGTATCGCAAGACATACTCAAACTATAAAAGCTCCAAGAACGAGATCGCTGTGATTGTAGCAGACGGTACTATTATGCCGGGTAAAGCAAATGATCAGCAACAGGTAATTGGTGCCGATACATTTGTAGAAGAAATTCGTAAAGCACGTGAAGACGATGATATCAAGGCAATTGTACTTCGCGTAAATTCTCCGGGTGGAGAGTTCCGTGCATCGGATATGATGTGGCGCGAGATACAACTGGCGAAGAAAGCTAAACCTATTATAGCATCGATGGGCGACTACGCTGCTTCCGGTGGATATTACTTAGCGATGGGATGTGATACCATTGTAGCGCAGCCTCATACTATAACCGGTTCTATCGGTATATTTGGAATGATGTTCGATATGAGCGGATTCCTCGGTAACAAAATCGGCATTACGTTCGATGAAGTACGCACCGGTGAGTTTGGTGAAATGTATACTGTATCGCGTCCGTTAACCGAAGCTGAGAAAAACTTCTGGCAAAAGAACCTCAATGATCATTACGATACCTTTACAGGGAAAGCAGCGGAAGGAAGAGGTATAGCTGTCGAAGAAATAAAAAAGGTTGCTTCAGGAAGGGTATGGTCAGGAGCGCAGGCACAAGAGCGAAAGCTTGTTGATGCCCTCGGTGGTTTTGATGATGCCGTAAAGATAGCAGCACAAAGTGCAGGTGTTGCTGATGACTATAAAGTACGCTTCTATCCGGAGCAAAAACCTTTCCTTGAAAATCTGATTACACAACTTGAAGAGAATGCAAAAGCTGATGCTATCAAATCAGAATTAGGCGAGTCCTATATCTGGTATCAGCAACTCAACAAGATAAAAACATACCAGGGCACACAAGCACGTTTGCCTTTCGAAATACAACTTCATTAATTCATTAACCTATAGAATATACATGACCGCTATACGCAATAACTGGACACGCGAAGAGATCGCAGCCATTTATAACAAGCCTGTACTGGATCTAATATACCAGGCGGCTACAGTACACCGCGAATTTCATGATCCACAGGAAGTACAGGTATGTACACTGCTGTCGGTAAAAACCGGTGGTTGTCCTGAAGATTGTTCGTATTGTCCACAGGCAGCACGCTATCATACGGATGTAAAAGTGCAGAAGCTGATGGAGGTAAATGAAGTGATCGATAAAGCTATAGAAGCGAAAGAGGCTGGCAGCACACGTTTCTGTATGGGTGCAGCGTGGCGCGAAGTGAGAGACAACCGCGACTTCGACAAAGTGATCGATATGGTAAAGGGGGTAAATTCCCTTGGACTTGAAGTATGCTGTACACTGGGTATGCTCACGCCCGAGCAGGCGCAGAAACTAAAAGATGCAGGCCTGTATGCATACAACCACAACCTCGATACCAGTGAAGAATTCTATGATGATATAATTACTACACGCACGTATAAAGATCGCCTTGATACACTGTCACACGTACGCAAGGCAAATATATCGGTATGCTCAGGCGGTATAATTGGTATGGGCGAACAGGAAGATGACCGCATCGGTATGCTGCTTACGTTGGCAACATTGCCCGAGCATCCCGAATCAGTACCGGTAAATGCATTAGTGCCAGTAGAAGGAACTCCGCTCGAAGATCAACCCAAAGTATCTGTATGGGAAATGGTTCGCATGATCGCCACAGCACGCATCATTATGCCGAAGACGATGGTACGATTATCAGCAGGTCGCGTACGCATGAACCTTGAAGAGCAAGCACTATGTTTCATGGCTGGCGCCAACAGTATATTCGCCGGTGATAAACTCTTAACAACACCAAACCCAGGCTATATCAAAGACCAGGAGATGTTCCAGCAGCTTCAATTGACGCCTAGAAAGGCGTATAAGGAAGAAGTTACAGCTTAGTTATAAATTTGTTCCAAAAGCCTGATGAGAAGGCGATCGATTCAATCGGTCGCCTTTTTTTTGCTATTATCCTTAGAATATCGTTTTTCAGTGTTGAATGTCGGTTTTTAGAAGAAGATTCTCGGTTACCTTACGCCATCGTCAAAAAACACCCATAAAAAGCCTTTTGCTAGCCGAAAATGCCGTTAACCGGAGAAATAAGGTTACTTTTTGAGCGTAATATCACGATTTTATAATGTAATAAATTGTTACAAAGGTAAGATATCATAACTTAAAGTATTACTTTAATAAGCGTTCTTACACTTAATTCTGATCAGCGAATTATATGATCTGACTTATGGAACTGGTTCAGTGTCTTAAAAGAGGTTGTAATACAATTTCTTACGAGTGTTTAGCCTGATTCCTGTTACACCACATATAGCGGGAGTACAATGTGAAATGTCGGTGCGGTTGCCCTTGAGCATATAGATCTATGCGTGGCTATAAACAACAATGCTGCTCATGATTCCCCTCCCGGGTCCATAAGCAGCATTGTTGTTGTGGGCTGTATATATATCTTTCGGGACGTACTACAGTTTATCCTCCATTGCAAATCCTCCGATAGGTTCATCATGCACAACTTTTAATGATTTACTTTCTATACTCTTGTCAACGGTCTTTGTCTTCACTGATACAAAGGTAAACGATAGAGTTACTACAGCGGCAACTGCTATTAGGCCTAGAGCTTTTGTTTTCATATTTAGACTATTTATCTCTTGTACTTATTTAAAATTCAGCTTTAATTACTTAGGATCTGATCCTTGACCTCCACCGTTTATATCAGTGCTCGTAGGAGTTATTTCTTCTTCGGTACAAGACGAGATTGTTAAGGCGCATGAAAAAGCAATTAAAAGAATGTAGATAATTTTTTTCATAGTATGTTGAGGTTTAGTATTTAGTTTTTTTGTGGTTAAATTGTAAGCCAAAGATGGTGGTCTGAATTTTATTTTTCGGGATAATAAATTTTTGAAAATCACACGTGTACCAAATAAATTATAAGCTTGGGTTTCTTCTGTTAGTAGCCATATTTATCTATACCGGTATTTGCGCACAGACGTCTAGTATTGATTCAATGAAATCAATCTTAAAGGAAAGATCAGGAAGAGATCGTTATGATATATTATACCAACTTGCTTACGATCTGTTTGACGTGAATAACAGAGAGGCCTCCATTTATGCTAAGCAAGCTTATGATTTGGCATATGAAGTAGGTGATAGCTTGAAGATAGTTACATCTGGAAGATTGGCTGGACAAATTTTCAGGAGAACGGAACAGCTAGAGCTTGCCATTGAACTTTTAAAAGAGGTGTTACCTATAGCGAAAAGAAATGGATACGAAGACGAGGAGAAAAAGATACTAAATGCATTAGCGTTAACGCACACTTTCAGAGCAGAGTATGATGAAGCTTTAAAGTATAATTTTCAATCATTAGTCATCAGAGAGAAGGGAGGAAAGAAGGATGAAATAAGTATTGCATTGAACAACATTGGGCTGGTTTATTTTAAACTCAAGAATTACGAGAAAGCTGTAGAGTATTACGAACGTTGCCTGAAGTTAAAAAATGAAATCAACTATACTTACGATATGGATAGGGTTCTGATTAATCTAGGGCTATGCTATAATCAGTTGAAAAATTATAAAGAGGCAAGGCAATTTATTAATGATGGATTTAAAGCATGTGATACAACTTGTAGTGATGCAATAAGAATTGAAGGTAAATTTGGATTGGGTGTATCGTATTTCATTGAAGCCGAGGTTAAAAAAGATACAACTCTCTACACTGAAGCCAAAAGATATTTTATCGAATCGTATGATGCGGCCAAAGCTATTGATGATAAAAGATGGCGATTAGAGACCTTGGTGTATTTATCCAGGATATATATAGAATTAAATGAGACAGCTAAATCCAAGGATTGCTTGTATGAAGCAGAGACAATTGCAGATCGTACTGACTATAATTTGTTACTGATTGAAATATACAAAGGCTTCTCGATTTTATATAATAAAACGAAAGAGTATCAACAAGCAGCTATTTATCAGGATAAATATATCCTCCTTAAGGACAGTATCTACAATGAATCATTGATTAAAAACCTGTCAAAGATTCAAACAGATTACGAACAACGCGAGAACATTGCCACTATTGCGGCCAAAGAAGAAGTAATCAAACAACAACGCGACCTGAATATAGCTATCGCTATAATTGCTATGCTGGCAGGTTTGTTAGTGTTGGTGTTGCAACGAAGCAATCGTACGATCAAACGGGTAAATGCGCAGTTGTCGGAGGCG